>JBBSNR010000099.1:0-9128 GCA_038260635.1 Phormidesmidales cyanobacterium | reverse complement strand
TATAGGGTAGCAGCTCACTGCTGGGAAAACGCCCGCCTGCCCACAGGCCAAACGAGACCGCCGGATTGAGATGGCAGCCTGAGACGTGGCCAATGGCATAGGCCATCGTCAATACCGTCAGACCAAATGCTAAAGAGACGCCCACTAGGCCAATGCCCAATGGGAAAGAGGTATTCGTGCCGATATCAACGCCACCTGACACAAAGGTAGCTGCAATTACGGCGCTCCCACAGCCACCTAGCACCAGCCAAAAGGTCCCAACTGCCTCGGCAATACACTTTTTGATCAAAGACATTTTATACATACTCCTACAAGCTCAGAAGACACAGGGGTAAAGACGCCATAGACACTCTTACTGCGCTGAAGCGTCCGACAGCTCATCAGCTACAAATATTAGTTGATTGGCTTCGCTATGGAGCAATATTTACTAATCTTGATCAGCTGTTAAATCACATCGGTATCTGAGGCATCTACGTACTGAATCGTATTTCGCTTCGAAGAAACTTATGCCGCATGGCTCAAAGTGCACCGGGAAAGCTCGCATCTGGTCACCGGTAGGCAACGACCTCGCACAAAGAACTACAATTGGTTAAGCAAAGTCACTAACCGCCGATGACCTCCACTCTTGTGCCCAGCAGCGAAATTGCCGAAGCGGTAGAGCATCGCCGCAATTTTGCCATTATTTCTCACCCCGACGCCGGTAAAACGACGCTTACCGAAAAGCTGCTGCTGTACGGCGGGGCTATTCATGAGGCTGGCTCGGTTAAGGCCCGTCGGGCACAGCGCCATGCCGTTTCTGACTGGATGGATCTAGAGCAGCAGCGGGGCATCTCTATTACCTCGACGGTGCTGCAATTTAACTATGACGACTACTGGATAAATCTGCTGGATACGCCGGGTCACCAGGACTTCAGTGAAGATACCTATCGCACCCTAGCGGCTGCTGACAATGCGGTGATGCTGGAAGACGCGGCTAAAGGTCTAGAGCCGCAAACTCGCAAGCTGTTTGAGGTGTGTCGGATGCGCGACATGCCGATTTTTACCTTTTTTAACAAGCTAGACCGGCCCGGACGCGATCCGATTGAGCTGCTCGATGAGATTGAGCAGGAGCTGGGGCTGAGTACTTACGCGGTGAATTGGCCGATTGGCACGGGCGATCGCTTCAAAGGCGTTTTCGACCGTCGTCAGCAGCAGTTCCACCTATTTGAGCGTACGGCGCACGGTAGCAAAGAAGCTAAAGATACGGTGATTGAGCTAGGCGATCCCCGGATTGAAGAATTGATTGGCCAGGAGCTTTATTACCAGTTCAAAGAAGAGCTGGAGATGCTTGACGAAATTGGCCCCGAGCTGGATTTGGAAATGGTTCATGCCGGTCAAATGACGCCGGTATTTTTTGGCAGCGCCATGACCAACTTTGGCGTCGAGCTATTTTTGGATGCCTTTTTAGACTACGCCCTCAAGCCCGGCCCACATGAGAGCACGATAGGCCCGATCTCCCCCACTCAGGAAGATTTTTCGGGCTTTATTTTCAAGCTACAGGCGAATATGGACCCTCGGCATCGCGATCGCGTCGCCTTCATTCGTGTTTGCTCCGGCAAGTTTGAAAAAGACATGGTGGTCAGCCACGCCCGCACCGGCAAAAGTGTGCGCCTCTCCCACCCTCAAAAGCTGTTTGGCCAGGGCCGCGAATCTTTAGAAGCCGCCTATCCCGGCGATGTGATTGGCCTGAATAACCCCGGCGTATTTGCTATTGGCGACACCATTTACCAGGGCGAAAGACTGGAGTACGAAGGCATTCCCTTCTTCTCGCCAGAGATGTTTGCCTATCTCAAAAACCCGAACCCTTCCAAGTTTAAGCAGTTTCGCAAAGGGGTCTCCGAGCTGCGAGAAGAAGGCGCGGTGCAAATTATGTACTCCGCCGACGAGTCTCGCCGCGATCCGATCTTGGCTGCTGTAGGTCAGCTTCAGTTTGAGGTCGTGCAGTATCGTCTGAAAAATGAGTACGGCGTAGATACCTTGCTAGAGCCGATTGGCTACAGCGTGGCTCGCTGGGTAACCGGTGGCTGGCCTGCTCTAGAAAAAGCAGGGCGGATCTTTAATACGGCGACGGTAAAAGACAGCTATGGTCGCCCGGTTTTGCTCTTCAAAAATGAGTGGAACTGCCGCCAAACCGAAAGCGATCACCCGGAACTCCAGCTCAGTAATACCGCCCCGGTCGTCTCAGGTATGCAACCTGAAGACATCTAGCACAGAGGATTTAACACAGAGGCCAATAAAAAAAGCAGCAGGCCAACTGCGTCCGCTGGGATCAGCGAAAACTGTATTTCAACGCTATTCAAAAGCGTCCAGATCTGTAGTGGGAGCCATTGTTACAATGTTGCGGATGACATTAAGCGTTGCTAAGGTTTCACCCGATTGGGTACCAGCACAGAGGTCAATCGCTAACATTAGAAGTGAAAGCCGATAGCGGTAGAGCAAAAGCTAAATAACCGTATAATCCTGCTTTGCAGCAGACACTACAACCGGTTACTTTTGACTTTCCACTTAGCCCACACAGCCATTTCTGGCGGAGCGATCAATGAATAAAAGCATTCTCTCTCTGATTATGGTTGGTATTGCCCTGGCAATTCTCCATGTCCCTCATGCCATGCTCACCCTGGGGATTATCGCCTGCTTGGTAGCGGCTACGGTCCGGCTCTTTTGGGCAGTGCTTCAGTCTTTTTCTCAGCCTGCTGTGCGATCACAGCCTTCAGCCGTGCGTGTCAACTAACGTCAAGTTCGAGATAAATAGTGTAGTAGGGGTGCTATACCCGATAGAATGATCCGGTTGCTTTTGGCCCAGTGCACCTCTTGATAGAACGCTACACGCTGCCCGAAATGGGCAAATTTTGGACAGATCAGTATAGGTTTCAAACCTGGCTAGAGGTAGAAATTGCCGTCTGCGAAGCGCAGGCCAAGCTAGGACGTATTCCCGCTGAAGCCGTAGAGACTATCAAGGAAAAGGCCGGTTTCGACGTTCAGCGAATTCTCGAAATCGAAGCCGAAGTACGGCACGACGTCATTGCCTTTCTCACCAATGTGAATGAGTACGTTGGCGATGCGGGCCGCTATATTCACTTAGGAATGACCAGCTCCGATGTGCTTGACACGGCGCTATCACTACAAATTGTCGCTAGCCACCGGCTCATTCTCACTCATGTCGAAAACCTGATCCAGGCAATCCGCTATAAAGCGCAGGAGCATCGGGATACGGTGATGATCGGGCGATCGCACGGTATTCACGCCGAGCCCATCACCTTTGGCTTCAAGCTAGCGGGCTGGCTAGCTGAAATGCAGCGCCACCGCGAGCGCCTCAGACGCATTGAAGACGAAATTGCCGTTGGCCAAATCTCTGGCGCGGTGGGCACCTATGCCAACATTGACCCCGAAGTCGAGGAAATCACCTGTCAGCTCCTCGGACTGAAGCCTGACACCGCTTCTACTCAAGTCATTTCTCGCGATGTCCACGCCGAATTTATCATGACCCTGGCAGGCGTAGGCGCATCGCTTGAGCGCTTCGCCGTCGAGATTCGCAATTTGCAGCGTACCGACGTGCTTGAAGTCGAGGAGTTTTTTGCGAAGGGGCAAAAGGGTTCTTCAGCGATGCCCCACAAGCGCAACCCGATTAAGTCGGAGCGGCTAACCGGTATGGCGAGGATACTGAGGGGGAATGCGATCGCAGCTCTTGAAAACGTCGCCCTGTGGCACGAGCGCGACATCTCTCACAGCTCGGTTGAGCGGGTGATCTTCCCCGACAGCTGCATCCTCACCCACTTCATGCTGGTTGAGGCCACCAAACTCATCAAAAATCTGCTGGTCTACCCCGAAAACATGCAGCGCAACATGAACCGCTACGGCGGCGTGGTCTTCAGCCAGCGTGTGCTGCTTACTCTAGTAGACAAAGGCGTCAACCGCGAAGACGCCTACCAAATTGTGCAGTCCAACGCGCACCAGGCATGGAATACACCTGGCGGCAACTTTCAAAAGCTGATAGAAGCCGACCCTGAGGTCACTGCCCAACTCTCGGCTGAAGAGATTGCCGAGTGCTTTAACCCTGACTATCAGCTGCGCAATCTGCCCAAGGTCTATCAGAGGTTGGATATATAGATAAAATAGAATCGTTTTACGATCAAAGCCAGACTAATTTCTATGAATAGAAAGCTAAGCCCTTTCTCAAGCTACCGGGCTCAAGTGGCAAGTGCCTTACTACTTTTCGTCTGTCTAATTTTGATAGTTTGGTTCCTACCAGTTGTACAGGTAAGCTCCCTACCACATTCAGCAGATCGAATAGAAGCAGAAACCGCTGCACGTGATGTCCTCGTAAAAGCAATAGGTGGGCTACTGTTTTTTGTGACTGCATTTGTCAGCGTACAAAATCTACGAGTATCTGAAGAAAAACAGATAACGGAGCGGTTCTCAAAGGCCGTAGAAATGTTAGGTCATGAGGGAAGTATCCACATTCGTTTGGGAGGAATATATGCCTTAGAGCGCATTGCTAAAGATTCTGAAAGAGACCGCTATCCAGTTATGCAGGTTCTAGCTGCCTTTGTTAGAGTGAAGACATCTACCATAGTCAGACAAGAGGCTAGCATTGAAGAGAATGCTCCCCACAGGTACGAGGAGTTTTCGTCTTATAAAGACTTTTGTGAACGAGAGCAAGAGGCGCTATACGGGCCAGACTATGATGAGGGGCCAGACCCTGAGTACTATGAGTACTATCTAGGGACTTTGAATGAGAATCATACCTCTAGCTATTTGATTGATGTTCAAGCAGCCATATCTGCTATAGGCAAACGCGACTTCAAAGATAGCGATTTGTTTTCCCTTGACTTAAGCCAAACAAGACTGGATGGAATTACTTTCAGGGGCAATTATAAAAACATAAACTTTCATAGAACTCGTTTCAGAGATTGTATCTTCGGATCTGACATTAATATGGGGGATGCAAACTTTCTGCAAAGCAATTTCCGTGAAGCTGTCTTTGAGAAAGCAAAGTTTAAGTATGCTGATTTTAGAGAAGTTCGCTTTGACAGATCTATCTTTTTAACTTCTACTTTTGAAGGTACAGACTTCAGAAGTTCACATCTATTGGGAGCGAAGTTCTCCGGAAGAACAAATATAAATAAATGTCATTTTGAAAGTGCCGACTTAACCAGGGTCAGTATAGGAGGCGAAATAAAATTATTGAAGCCTGACAAAAAGAAAACAATGCGTACGTATTTCAAAGAAGAAAGCGAGGTGAAAGGAACGTTTTTTAGAGATGCTAATTTTACGGGAGCATATCTCAGCGATGTCTTATTTGAGGAAGGTAGCTGTCAGAAAACAAAATTCATCGGAGCTGTTTTAAGAGGTGTGACGTTCAGGAGCATTGACCTGAGCAGCGCGAACTTTAGCAGGTCGCGGATTGGAATAGAATACGACGAATACACAGCAGAGGAGCACTTCCGAGATGACCGCTCTGACAGAGTTAGTTTCATACATACAGGCTTGGCTCGGGCAGATTTGGAAAAGGTAAAAGCAACCCTCAAGGACGTTGGCTTTGAGTAAATTGTAGATACCTAAACTGATAGAGGTAGAAGATACTTTTTGTTAGAGCTAAGCAACTGTTTCACCATAGTTACGATAGGATTAACGCAATTAGGGAGTCAGACTCATGAAAACAATTCGCATCAGATCCCATGTTGATAGCGATGGCTTAGTTCAGATTCAGCTACCTGAGCATCATGACGAAGAGGTAGAGATTTTACTCGTCTATCAGCCAATTCAGTCTTCACAAAAACGTCAATGGTCTCAAGAATTCCTCGGTTTATTTGGTGCCTGGGAAGGCGCTCCGCTAGAAAGAGAATGTCAAGAAACTCAAACCGAACGAGATTTTTTGCTCTAGCGCGACACAAATCATGGCTTACCTTCTAGACACCAACACCTGTATCGCCTATCTGAATAAAAGCAGTCAAAAGATATATGAAAATCTGATAGCTCAATCGCCTGAAGACGTTTTCATTTGCGATATCGTCAAATACGAGCTTTACTACGGAGCATATAAAAGTGCTCGCACAGACAGAAATCTTGAGAACCTAAAGGTATTATTTGGTGAGTTCGTGAGCCGACCTTTCGATAACGAGGCTGCTAAAGTATGCGGCATGATTCGAGCAGATTTACAGACGAAGGGCACCCCAATCGGGGCTTATGATTTTCAGATTGCTGCGATCGCCATAGCTAACAGCCTTACTTTAGTAACCCACAACACCCAAGAATTTAAGAGGGTACCCGGTCTCAAAATAACGGATTGGCTCTAAATAGATTCGCTGTCGTCATCGCCATCAATGTAATCGTCATCTTCTTCGTCAGGCTTATCCATTTCTTCTTTGAAGCCTCGCAGCGTTTTTCCTAACGCCCCGCCAAGTTCCGGAATGCGCTTTGGGCCAAAGACCAAAACGGCAACCACGCCAATGATGACAATTTCTGGCACGCCTAACCCAAACATGATGCCGCTCCTATTTGCTGCGCTTTGCTCTGCACCATCATAAGCCTTTAAAAGGCACATGCTGACATGATCGTCAAATAGGTATCAGCGGATTCGGAGGGCAGCACTCTCAGCGTTTGATTTTTAAGATCGGGCTCTAGCCCCAAAGACTCCAGGGGAATGACGCCAATTAGGGCACTTTGACCGCCCGGTAGCTCTAAGCACTCAAACGTACCTTCCCGGCCACATAGCGAAAGCTTGGCATCTTGGAAAATGCGCGCCTTGCTAACACCCGTGGCGGTAGCGACATCTACTTCCTTAAGTAGCTCTAAGCCAAGCTGTGCAATTACTTTTGCGGGTAAACACAAGGTGGTAGCGCCTGTATCAACCAGAACGTTCTCCAACGTAATCGAGCGTACCTGGTTAGCAGGCATAAACCCGCGCGAGGCAGTGACTTGGTCACCACGATTCGTGATGGTCAGTGGCGTAATCACTTTACCCATAGATTGAGAGACGTTTGTAAACATATGGTGATACCGCTCGACTACTATAAGTTCATTATGACAAACGCCGCCATTGCCTCACAGATTGTTACAGAACAGATCTAGCCCAGATACTTTATAGCAGCGGAGAACAACAAAATCTGCTGTTTCTTCCACTGCTAAGAGTGACTACTGCTGATAGCGCTCTTCTAACCATGCCCGCAGGTCGGCTTCAGAGCAACGCTCGACGCTGCGCTGAGTGGTCGGATCGTAGGCACACCAGAGAACACCAGCACGGGTATTTTTTGTCCAGATGCGCACCTGCTGGCTATCAATCAGTGAAGCTAGCAGCCACTGGCCCAGTCGCTTCAGACCTTGGTTGAGGGAGTAAGCAGAGGGCTGGGGATTGGGGGGAAGCTGCCATAGCCGCTCTAAATGCTGTTGATCGGCAGTGGGTGAGTTGAGAGAGAGTTGATTGATATTCACGAGTGAACCTCTTTTGTTGGGTCAGATAAACTTTGATAAAAGAACAATGGTCAGCCTTTGTCTGTCACATTGGATTGAATCAATCTAACGGGAAAAACTCGGGTGCGAGAGAGAATGAACCTGTGGCTACAAGGAGGATGCTTGTGCTTTGTGTACGGCTCTGAGCTAGCAGGGGGGGGTGATAAAATGCTTCAAAGAACCGAACAACTGAAGGTCGAGAAGGGTTTAATCTCTGCTGTTCTCGATGTATCTACTTTAAGAAATCTAGGAAAAAGAGACAAAGCATTACATACATGGGTACTATGCAAAAAATAGATGCGCTGCCTCTGACGGAGTGCGATAGCCTGGAAGCCTAAAGATGCATAGCTAAAGGATGCACAGCTAAAAGATGCACGGCTAAAAGATACACAGTTAAAGCAGACTCGCACCGGTTAAGAAGAAACGTCTCGCGGACGAATTATCAACCCCATCTATAGCTATGGCCGGAAAACCCGCAAAAAGCCTCAATGACAAAGTCAAGCTGTCTCAGCTGAGAGCGCTGGCAACGGTCGCAGCTACTGGCAACTTCAGCGAGGCGGCTCTGGAGCTAAATGTCAGTCAATCTACCGTTAGTCATAGTATTGCTGCTTTAGAAGAGGCGCTAGGGGTCGTGTTAGTACATCGGGGCCGTCAGGGAGCCTCTCTGACGCATGTGGGCTCTAGCATTTTTGCTCAGGCCCAGCAGGTGCTCAGCCTGGTTGACGATATGGGCCGTGAAGCGGCTAGAGCCAGAGGCATTAAAGGCGGACAGGTGCGAGTCGCGGCCTTTCGCAGTTTGGCCAGTGAGATTTTGCCGGAGGCGATCGCCGAACTCAACGAACGCCACCCCACCGTACAGGTCTCCATTACCGAATTTGAGACGACTCGGGGCCTGATCGACTCGCTGCTAGAAGGAAAAACTGACTTTGCGATCGCTGAACTGCTCGATAGCGAAGAATTTGAGACCTTCTATATCATGGAGGACCCTTTCATCGCGCTGCTGCCGCCTGGCGATCGCCCCGCCTCGGTCGTTCCGCAGCTAATTTGGGAAGACCTCCGCCAGCAGCCCCTAATCACCTCATCAAGCGACTGCTGCAAGGTCATTAGGTCATTTTTGCAGCAGGCTCAGCCGCCGATAGAAATCGCCTACCTGATTGCCAACGACTCTACGGCTGTCAGTATGACTCGCCAGGGTCTGGGGATTACCATTTTGCCGAAGCTCGCGACTCAGCCGATTCCACCGGGCGTGCAGATTGCTCATCTGCCTTTTAGCCTGGCCCGGCCATTGGGAATTAACTGGCCTAAGAACACCCTGCTGACCCCGGCGGCTTACGCCCTTTTAGATATCTTCAAAGATTTATACGGCACGCAGCGGTATGGTGTAGACCGGGATCGGCTTGCCAGTTAGATTTTTAGGCTGACAAAACGCTGCCTGATCCTCTGCCAAAGTCGCGTCAGATGAGCCGAATGCCCATGAGAAAGCTGCTGTTTTTGCTGCCCGGCACAACTCAACAGTTTTTTGCGGGTGGGCTGACCGCTGAGCTTAAAACGCTTAAACTGGCTCAGCAGATTTGCGATGCCGACATCGTCACCTACCGGCAGATTGAAAAAGACAGGTTGTTTTTAGATCAGGTGCTCGC
>JBBSNR010000098.1:0-9149 GCA_038260635.1 Phormidesmidales cyanobacterium | reverse complement strand
TTCTACGCTCTCTACGTAAAGCCTTTTTCTGCTAAGATCTTTTCCACTTTTCTCTGGTGAGCGATCGCCCAATCCTCTAAAGACTGAGCAGCGTCTTTTTCTGTTCTACTTTTAGCAATCTGCCAAATTTCTTCTTTCTGGGCAGTAGGCACCACAGCAATGCCCTCTTCATCGGCAACGATAATATCACCGGGCGATACGCGCACACCGCCACACACCACCGGCACACACAGTGAGCCCAAAGTCTCTTTGACGCCCGGAATCGGAATGCAGCCCCTGGCAAAGACCGGAAAGCGGGCCGCTCGAATTTCCGAAATATCTCGAACAGCGCCATCAATTACAAATCCGGCGATGCCCCTTTTCTGAGCGATCGCACACACATTGCCGCCACACATGGCATAGTCACTATCGCCCGCTTCTACGACGATTACATCGCCAGGCTGGGCTCTGTAAATCGCCGCATGGAGCATCAGATTGTCGCCGGGCGCGCAGCGGGCTGTGTAAGCAGGCCCAGCTATACGCGGAATCTGCGGCCAAATCTCTCGCAGGCCAATATCCATAAACTGCTCGCGGCCCAGCCCGTCAGCGTAGGCGGTGGGAGAAAAGTCTATATATTTGAAGGTATAGCCGGACATGTTCACCCTAGTGAAGCGATCGCACTTGCAAAACAGAAAGCCAAACTATTTAGCAGACGGGCCAGCGGGGGCAGGCAACTGGCAAGCTGTGCCGGCCTCCAAAGAGGAATCTACAACAACTTTTTCAAATCCTGTACTTTCGAGCAGCTGGCTAACGACCAGCTCGGCGCGATCATTGGCTTGGCCTAAGATATCTTGCTCGCAGGCGGCCTGCTCAATTTTAGCCAGCGCTTCTTTTTGGGCCAGTTCCTGTAGCTCTGGCGCTCGGTCTGGCCCCAGGTTAAACCAGCCTCGGCTGTAGTCATACACGCTAGAGCGAGTAACGTCTATTTTGGTGTCTAGCAGCTTGGGCGGCGGCAGTACGAGCCTGACGCCCTGACCACCCTCTGCTGTGGCAAAGGTGCTGACATCTGCCGTGCTGAGTTCGGCCAGATCTACCCCCGCTTTTACTTCGCCGTAGGCCACATAGAGCAGATTGGTTTTGCCGATGGTATATTCTCCCAGCTTGCGATCGCTCTGCGCGGGCACGACCGCTTCCATCGTAAAGATTGCTGTAGTCAGCTCGCTGACATTTCGCACCTGCTCGACGACAACGGTGGGCACATCGACGGTTTCTTCGGGTGGCTTTGGCGTCAGCGCCAGCTTTACCCCTTCCATAAACCGACTGCCTGAGCGCAAAAAAGCCAGTCCTGCCAGGCTAGCAACGATTACAGCGCCGCCAGTGGTAGCGATCGCCAGCAGCTGCAAAGACCGAAAGATCAGCGACTTCTGAGTTCTAGAGGCGCGATCGCGTTTCAGTGGCCCAGGCTTCTGACGATACGGATCGGGCAGGCGAGACTTCATAGCAGATAATTCAGACAGTGCCTCCATCTTAAGGGAATTTTCCCGATTGATAGCGTGATCTAGCCCAGCTATTTCATGACACACCAGATAAGATCTATCATTTCAAGTAGAGTTAGCGAGTGAATATGAAGACTGCCACCCAACCTGCCGTCCTACCGCTTTTTCAGGCATTTGCCGATGGCTATCGCGTTCAGATCATTGAGCTACTGCGCGACCAGGAATTTTGCGCCTGCGATATTGCCAATCACCTGGGCATCACTCAGTCCAAGCTTTCCTTTCACCTCAAGGCTTTGCGAGAAGCGGGTTTAATTATAGGTAGACAGGAAGGGCGATGGATTTACTACCGCCTGAATTTGCAGCAATTCATCGTGCTGGAGCAGTACATTGCAGAATTTCGCCGCCATAGCCCAATCATCCCGGCCAAAAGCTGCCTTGATTGAGTTCTGTGACTAACTTTTATTGAATTGATTTCGCTGCAAAAGTATCCTTAACGACTTGACATTTCAAATAAAATTGAAATAATTAGACCAAGTCCAGAGTAAGGAGTTGCAGGGTGCGGGTAGCGATTAATGGTTTTGGCCGCATTGGTCGGCTGGTTTTGCGGGCAGCTTGGGGCTGGCCTGAGCTGGAATTTGTGCATGTCAACGAGATTGAAGGCGGAACAGCAGCGGCGGCTCATCTCCTAAAGTTTGATTCGGTGCACGGTCGGTGGCCGCTAGGCGTAGCGACGGCAGGCGAGGAGCGGTTTTTGATTGACCAACGCCCGCTCAGCTTTAGCGCCTATAGAATGCCGGAGGAGGTGCCTTGGGAAGACCTGGGTATTGACATGGTACTGGAGTGTTCGGGAAAGTTTCGGACGCCTGAGCTGCTAGAGGCCTATTTCGAGCGGGGCGTAAAGAAGGTGATTGTGGCAGCGCCGGTTAAACAAGGAGCGCTCAACATTGTGATGGGGATCAACGACCATCTGTACAATCCCGATCGGCATCACCTATTGACCGCTGCATCCTGCACAACAAACTGCCTAGCGCCTGTGGTAAAAGTCATGCAAGCGGGGCTGGGCATTCGTCACGGTGTCATTACCACTATTCACAACATCACCAATACTCAGACTATCGTCGATGCGCCCCATAAGGACTTGCGGCGATCGCGAGCCAACAGCCTCTCTTTAGTGCCCACAACAACCGGTTCTGCAACCGCGATTGGCGCAATTTTCCCCGAACTCAATGGCAAGCTAAATGGATTGGCGGTGCGAGTGCCTTTACTAAACGCATCCCTGACGGACTGCGTGTTTGAAGTTGAGACTCCGACTACAGTTGAAGCAGTTAACCAGCTGTTCAAGACGGCAGCGCTGGGAGAACTCAGCGGCATTTTGGGATACGAGGAACGCCCGTTGGTTTCAGTTGATTACAAAGACGATCCTCGTTCATCTATTGTTGACGCACTCTCAACGATGGTGGTCGATGACACGCAGGTGAAGATACTTGCCTGGTACGACAACGAGTGGGGCTATGCCAACCGCATGGCAGAATTGGCTCAAAAAGTTGTGCGATCGCTGGCCTAATCTCAACTATTCAATCAAAAAGGAATCTCAGGCACTATGGAGCCTTCACCGACTTTTGCGCAGGCTGGCGTTCGCAACTATGCCCTTGTCACTGCCGCCTACTGGGGCTTTACGATTACCGATGGGGCAATGCGAATGCTGGTGCTGCTGTATTTCCACACGCTGGGCTACAGTCCTTTTGAAGTAGCCATGCTGTTTTTGTTCTATGAAATCTTTGGCATTGTTACCAATCTGTTTGGCGGATGGATTGGGGCTCGCTTTGGCGTCAAGCTAACCCTATACAGTGGGATCGCGCTGCAAGTTTTAGCGCTGCTGCTGCTCACGCCTGTAGATGAATCTTGGACTATCGCCCTCGCTGTTCCCTATGTCATGTTTGCCCAAGCCCTCTCCGGCATGGCCAAAGACCTGACCAAAATGAGTGCTAAGAGCGCGATTCGCCTGGTCATTCCCAAAGAGAATCAGTCGCTACTATTCCAATGGGTAGCGGTTCTCACCGGGTCAAAGAATGCTCTAAAAGGCGTAGGCTTTTTCTTAGGCGGTTTGTTGTTGTCGGTGTTTGGCTACGCCAGTGCGCTGGTAATGATGGCTGTAGGTCTGTTGCTTGTTCTACTATCAAGTCGGTGGCTACCTTCAGGCATGGGAAAAATTAAGACAAAGGTGAGACTTCGCCAGCTGTTTTCTAAGAGCCCGGAGATCAACATTCTCTCAGCCGCTCGCTTTTTTCTGTTTGGCGCTCGGGACGTGTGGTTTGTCGTTGGCCTGCCCGTGTTTCTCTACAGTGTACTGAACTGGTCGTTTGAGCAGATAGGCGGCTTTCTAGCGATTTGGGTGATCGGCTATGGCCTGGTGCAGTCGCTGGCACCGTCGCTGCTACGGCGGTTTGGTTCAGGAGCATCCCCACAGGCGAGCACCATTCGCTTTTGGACCGGGGCTTTGATCGCGATTCCCGCAGCGATCGCGATCGCCCTACAGAGGGGCCTGCCAACCGCGCCAACTATCGTTATGGGTCTAATGCTTTTTGGCATCGTGTTCGCCTTTAATTCAGCCGTCCACTCTTATCTGGTGCTGGCCTACACCGAAGACGACCAGGTAGCGCTGAATGTAGGCTTTTACTACATGGCCAATGCAGGCGGACGACTGGCGGGAACAGTGCTCTCTGGTCTGGTATTTCAGCTATACGGGCTGGTGGGCTGCCTATGGGTGTCAACGATCTTTGTTATGTTGGCTCAGCTCGCAACTTTAAGACTGCCCAACCCTCGGAAAGCCCTACCTACCTAAATAACGAGGTGCTCAAAATGCCCACTCTTTTGATAAGATCAAATGTACTGCTGAGCGGGCCAATACATGCGACGAGATTCAATTTTCTACAAGCTATTTGCGCAGTCGCCATCAACTCTGTTTGATCTGGTACCCAATCCGCCCGCCAATGCTGAGGACTACCGCTTCGATTCCGTCGCCGTCAAAGAACCTCGATTTGAAATTGACGGCGTGTTTTTGCCGCCAGATGAGACTGTAGGCGTCGTTTTCTTTTGCGAAATTCAGTTTCAAAAAGACGAACAGCTCTACGAACGTATTTTAGCCGAAACTGCCCTGTACTTTTACCGCAATCGCGCTCGTTTCAGCGACTGGCAAATAGTCACAATCTATCCTTCAAGGCGTACCGAGCAAAGCGACCTGTATCCACACCGCTGGCTGCTAGAGAGCGATCAGCTGCACCGAGTGTACCTCGACGAACTGGGCAATATTCGACAGCTACCCCTGTGGTTAGGCGTCATGGTACTGACGACAGTAGAGGAAGCAGAAGCGCCCGCAGAAGCACGGCACTTGTTGAGCAGGGCCAACCAAGAAGCCTCACCCACGATAAGTCATGCCATTATAGAGATGGTGACCACGATTATGTCATATCGATTTAACCAGCTCAGTCGACAGGAGATAGAAGCCATGCTGGACATTACCTTTGAGGAAACCAGAGTTTACAGAGAGATCAGAGAAGAAGCCATTCAGGAAGGACGACAGGAAGGACGACAGGAAGGACGACAGGAAGGGCAGCGTGAAGAAGCAAGCCGGTTGGTTTTCCGACTTCTAAGAAAGCGGTTTGGCGAACTTCCGGAAAATATAAATGCTTTAGTCACAGCACTGCCGTTGGCTCTGCTAGAAGAACTCAGCGAGGCGCTGCTAGATTTTGACAATGCAGCAGCGCTACAGGCATGGCTAGAAGAAAAAACGAGCGAGATTGCCTAGAAATTATTTTCTGACAATTCGCAGTTGCAGATATCGTCAGGCGGACTGTCAAAGGCATTGACAATCGGTTTGTTTTATTGCTTTGCCGCGAGTCTTGTGCGAATAAACAGCTTCTCTAGCTCCACCCACACAAACAACAGCGTACTAAAGCCCACACATACCAGCAGCTCTGTTAAAGAAAGATAGTGAGTGCCGAAGAAATTACGCAGCGGCGGTACATAGATCAGCAGCATCTGTAATATTGTTGTAACCACGACTGCTAGCAAGACGTAGGGGTTAGAAAATTGAGACATCTCTATGGCTAAACGGCGGTCGGAGCGGACGGCGATCGCATGGCCCATCTGCGACAGACACAGCATGGTAAACACCATTGTCTTCCACCGGTCCGGGTCTCCTGGCGTGTTTTGCGTATAGCCATAGGACCATAGCATCAGCGTAATGGCCAGAATCGCAAATACAATGCCCACCCGGATCATATAAAAGCCCAGTCCTCGCGCAAAAATGCTCTCCTTGGGATCGTGTGGTGGTCTGTCCATCATGTTGGGCTCGGGGGGCTCTAGGGCCAGGGCCAGGGCCGGAAAGCCATCGGTCACCAGATTCATCCACAAAATTTGTAGCGGCGTCAGCGGTACCGCCACAATTGGCAACAGCAGAGGAGACAGGGCAATGGTAATCACTTCTCCAATGTTTGAACCCAAAATATACTTTACAAAGCGGCGAATATTGCTATAGACCACTCGCCCTTCTTCTGTCGCAGAGACGATCGAAGCGAAGTTGTCATCTAGCAGCACCATGTCGCTGGCCTCTTTGCTGACATCGGTGCCGGTGATGCCCATGGCCACGCCAATATCGGCCTGCTTAAGGGCAGGGGCATCGTTCACCCCGTCTCCCGTCATCGCCACTACCTGATTTTGTGCCTGTAGTGCCCGCACAATTCGCAGCTTATGCTCTGGTGAGACCCGCGCATATACGCTTACCGACTTCACCACAGCTTCTAGCTCATCCTGACTCATCGCCTCTATCTGCTGGCCGGTAAACGCCTCGGCGTCGCTCGCCACCAGGCCCAAATCCACCGCCAGTGCCCTGGCCGTCAGCGGATGATCGCCGGTAATCATTACCGGGCGAATGCCTGCGTGCTGGCAGCGTTTTACAGCGTCGCGGACTTCCGGTCGGGGCGCATCGATCATAGCGACCTGGCCTAGCCAGATCAGGTTTTGTTCGGCTTCTGCTTCAGTGAGTTTAGCTGTTTCATCTTTTTCTAAAGGCCGATAGGCAAAGCCCAGCACGCGCCCGCCTTCAGCCGCTAAAGATTCGGCTTTTTTCAAGATTTCCTGACGGGTTGATTCGGTGAGCGGTTGCCCTCTTTGCCCAACGCGATCGCACCGCTCCAGCAGCAGCTCCGCCGACCCTTTAGCAAAAATCGCCGCCGCCGCTTCAATCCCCAGCCGGTTGCTCTCAGGCACCGTCATCACCACAGCCATCCGCTTGCGCTCAGAAGAAAACGGAAACTCATTTTGCCGGATAAACTCATACTCCAGCTGTTTCTTCTCCAGCCCCGCCTTAGCCGCTAAAGTCACCAGCGCGCCTTCGGTTGGGTCGCCGACAATCGCCCACTCCCCCTCTTCAGTTTGCAGCGCTGCGTCATTACACAGAGCGCAGTTGAGCAGTAGCAGTGCCAGCGTTGGCTTCTCCAGAGGCTGCACGCGCTTTTCTCCTAGCGAGAACGTTCCCTCAGGCGCATAGCCCTCACCGCTCACTGTAAAATCACTTTCAAACGGTAGACCCGGCACATGTACCGACTGCACCACCATTTTGTTTTGCGTCAGCGTTCCTGTTTTATCTGAGCAGATGGTGGTGACTGATCCCAGTGTCTCTACCGCAGGCAGTCGCCGGATCAGTGCCTGCCGCCGCACCATTCGCTGAGTGCCAATGGCCAGCGTTACCGTAATCACAGCGGGCAACCCTTCTGGCACCACCGCCACCGCCATACTCAGCGATACTGTCAGCAGCTCTTCAAACGCCTGCCAGCCCATCGCCAAACAGCCGCCAATGACCACCAGCGCCACCAGCGTCAGCGAGCCAATCACCAGCGTATTGCCCAGCTGCGCCAGTCGCTGCTGCAAAGGCGTCGCCAGCACCGATACCGACTGAATCATCTCGGCAATCCGCCCTAGCTCAGTCGCCATGCCCGTGCGCGTCACCAGCATTTTGCCGCGTCCGTGGACAATCTCTGTGCCCTGAAAGACCAGGTTTCTGCGGTCGGCCAGTTCAATCTCCGGCGACAGCTTTTCTTCAGCCTGCTTCTCTACAGCTGTGGCCTCTCCGGTCAGCGCCGACTCTCTCACCTGTAAGGTCGCCGCTTCTAATAGCCGCCCATCTGCCGCTACCTGATCGCCTGCTTCCAGTAGCACCACATCTCCCGGCACCAAGTCCTGCGCAGGTATTTGCTGCCTGTGACCATCGCGGATGGCCTGCACATGGGGAGCCGACAAGCTTTTGAGTCCGGCCAGTGCCTGCTCAGCCCGGCTTTCCTGAAAGTAGCCTAGTACCGCATTGAGCAAGACGATTGCGGTAATGGCGATCGCATCCTTCGGAAAATTTCCCGCCCTAATATCCAGCACTGCTGCGACTACAGCCACCCCAATCAGCATCAGCAGCATGACATCGGCAAACTGATCGAGCAAAATCTGCCAGCGACTGCGTCCTCCTGTTTCCTTGAGTTCATTAGCGCCATACTCAGCTAGTCGCCGCTTCACCTCCTGGACTGACAGGCCAGCCTCAGGGTTAGCGCTCAGCGCTTCTACAGCCTGATCGATGTCGAGGGAGTGCCACTGCTGATCTGTAGTCATAAGACTCTCTGAAGTACTTTAGGTTAAAGCAAGCTACCAAAGCTTATAGACAGCAGTGTATAGCACCACTCCGTCAGCGCCATTCTCCCTAAAGTCGTGCAGTGAGTGCGCAGCCAGCCGCAATCGGGCAGCAATCGGCCTTTTTGTAGACGCTGCTCGGGATAGGAAAACGGTAAGGTCTGGTGAACTATGGCCGACAGGTGCTCAATGCAGACAGCTAGTCGGCAGCTATATCTTTTAAGTGCTCTCTATGCGACAACTATCTACCCTTGTTTCGGTTAGCTGCGGCAGGGCGATCGCATCGCTGCTGGGGAGCGTCACCCTATTAGCTGGAGGATTCGCTGGCGGGATGTCATTGCCAGCAGCGGCTCAGCCAGCCGAGGCAGATGCCTCTAGCCAGATCCCTGCGCAGATGAAGATCGGTGTCAGCCATACGCCGCCCTTTGCTATCGAGACCCAAACTGACCAAGGCAGCGATTGGGACGGCATTGGTGTGCATTTGTGGCGCGAAGTTGCCGAAGAGCTTGGCATTCAGTACGAATGGCAGACACTACAGCCCGGCGAAGCCAACGCCCGAGTGCAGGATGGTACTGTCGATATGGCGATTGTGGCCACCGCTACCGCCGAAGCAGAACAACAAATCGATTTCACTCAGAGCTACTATATCTCTTCTCTAGGGATCGCTCAATCGCGGCAGCGAAGCCTGTTAGATACGGTGGGTGCAGTCTTTTCACCCCGCTTTCTCTGGGTTTGCCTGTGGTTATCAGTACTGTTGTTTATAGTTGGAACAGTGGTTTGGCTATTCGAACGAGGGCCTAACGAAGAGATGTTTAACAGCAAGCCAAAATCTGGTATTTGGGATAGCTTTTGGTGGGCCGGGGTGACGATGACGACTATTGGCTATGGCGATAAAGCTCCCATTACGGTGGGCGGTCGGATCATTGCTCTACTGTGGATGCTGCTAGCAATGGGCATTACCGCTAGCCTGACGGCAACTATCACATCGGTTTTAACCACAGA
>JBBSNR010000097.1:0-9161 GCA_038260635.1 Phormidesmidales cyanobacterium | reverse complement strand
TGAGTCCCCACTCCGATGATTTATCGTAGTGCTCTAGCATGTAGGCCCAGCCAGACTCATATTCTCCGACCAGGATTTTGCTGGCTACGTAGGAAGCTAGCAAACCGTTTGGCTCTACAACAGAATCGCTTTCGGCCAATAACCCTTCAATACTGTCAATGCGTTCTTTAATCAGCTCAGGATATTGGCGAGTGGTATCCGTAAAGGTGCCGTTACCAAAGGCCGTCACCAGCAGCGGTGGAAAAGAGCCCGCGTAGGAGGAAAAGGCATAGAGAAAGGCATTGTCAGCAGAGACGAACTCGTAATTGCCGTCGCCATCCAAATCTTCAAACTGGCCGCCGTCACCGTCTAGATAGCCTGTCTCGACCTGGCCAAAGTCATCTCCTTGCCAGCTATACACCACCGTGTTGGTGCAGCAGTGAGCACCGCCGCTAAAGTCTTTTACAATGACTTCTGCGGTGCGATCGCCATCCAAATCTTGCAGACTGACACTAGAGAACCCAAAAGCCTCAGCCGCCGCTTCGACAAACGGCTGACCGTCGTAATAGACCTGATACTGCAAATGCTCACCGACATCATCCGCTAGAGCGTCATAGTTGGGTGGCGTGTAGTCTAACTTGATAGACACCGATCCTTCGCTGAGCGTCAGATTGCTGAAGGCAGATGTCTCAGAGCTAATCTCTAGTTGGGCGGCGGTCGCTTGGTCGATTAAGAGCCCACCCAAAAATAGAGTTGTGATGCTGATAGACGCGATCGCTCTTGGCCATATCATTGACGTTTTATCCAATTGCACATTACTAGGCCCGATAGCCGGGCCGGTTCAGTCAATACCCTTATTAGCTTCACTGGCTATGCTGTCTCCTGCGGAAAAACGTTTGATTTTGTTGCAATTGTCAATAAACAGCCCAGATAGAAAACCGCCGCAGATGTCTGTTAAACAGAATCTACGGCGGCGGTGAGGAGCTATCGAGATAAAAAAGTGATCACGCACTAGCCCTGAGCAGGCAGTGGGGTAGGACGTAAGGACACCGTCTGGTTTTCACCGTTACGCTCAATCTCCAGGCGCAGATCGCGGTCTAATCCGTTTGCTTCGACCGCATCCTGTACTTCCTGACCGTTGGCGATCGCCGTGCCGTTGACCTGACGCACCACATCGCCCGCTCGCAGGCCCGCCCGAGCCGCTGGCGAATTGGGGATGACCTTATCGACAAATACCCCGCTCTCAGCCTCTACGCTAATTCCGCTATTGGGATCTTGATTGATAGCGTCTCGAATCTCGGGCGTGAGGTTGACCATCTGGATGCCAATAAAGGGATGCTCTACCTTACCGGTCGCGACAATCTGCTCAGAAATCCGCTCAATATCGCCAATAGGAATGGCAAAGCCCAGTCCCTGCGCGCCGCTGATAATAGCGGTATTCATGCCGATTACTTCGCCCCTGGCATTGAGCAGCGGCCCGCCCGAGTTGCCGGGGTTAATCGCCGCGTCAGTCTGAATGAAATCTACCCGCTTATCAGGAATGCCGACCTGATTGCTGGTGCGTCCGGTGGCGCTGACGATGCCGACGGTAACGGTGTTATCGAGTCCTAAGGGATTGCCGATGGCGATCGCCACTTCCCCAGGCATCAGCTCTGTTTGATTAATCGCCACTGTCGGCAGATCGTTCGCATCGATATCGATCACCGCCACATCGGTCACCGGATCGCTGCCCAGCACCTTACCTTCAAAACTGCGCCCATCTTTGAGCGTCACCTGGACCGTATCAGCCCCCTCCACGACGTGCGCGTTGGTGATAATCCGCCCGTCATCCTGCACAATGAAACCCGACCCGACCCCGCGCTCCGTCCTCTCTTGAGGTTCACCCGAATCTGAGGGCAGCTGATTGCCAAAGAACTGCCGAAAAGCCTCCGGCACCTGGGGCGACTGGCTGGTCACCGTGCGCGAAGCGTTAATCCGAACAACCGCCGGCCCCACCGCTTGCACAACCTCCGCAATAGAACTCGCTTCTGCTGGCAAAGCCAGACTAGCTGGGACGGTTTTGTAAGCAGGCTGGGCTTCTGAGGCGACGGGCTCCAGATTGCGAGGCTGGCCCCAAGCGTAGTAGGCCCCTGTCGTTGCCGTTCCCGCACCGAGTAACACTAACGCTAACGAAGTGGCTACCCGCTTACTGGCAGATCTCCTGGCAGGCCTCGGTGCAGGTATCGGTTGATCAGATAGAGCTTCGGGGTGATTATCTGTCATAAGTTCTATACATATGCGATGAATACCCTCAATATAGACAGTTGATTTGACAAGGAGATGACAAAGCTATGGCCATCGTATGAAATAGAGACAGCCATCACGCTCTGGCACAGCTGAGCAAATCAGCCGGACGAAGGATAGTCAAACTGAGATTAGCTGTTCTAATGAAAGCATTGGCTGGGTGCGTGGCTGATGAAATAAACGCTGTAAAAGCTGAAATCTTCTCAAGTCATCCGCTTTTTACCAGTGGTCTGTCAACTTTACTGAAGCCTGTCAACTCTACTGACCGGCTTTAATTCAGTTCTAATTCGGGCTACCTTCAACGGATAACAGCGGTTGGACAGTTTTTATTGATTTTTTCACAAAAGGAGATCCACTATGGACAGTACATCGACCGTTGTTTGGCAAGGCAGCGTCAAAGAGGGCCAGGGCAAAATTACCACCGAGAGCGGCGTGCTTAAAGAGTCGGTATATACCTACGGTACCCGCTTTGAAGACAATCCAGGCACAAACCCAGAAGAGCTGATTGCCGCCGCCCATGCCGCCTGCTTTACGATGGCAACCACCGACTTTCTCGGTGAGGCCGGTGTCACCCCTGAAAGCATACAAACCGTCGCCAAGGTAACGCTTAGCACAGAGGGCAACGCGCCTGAGGTAACTCAGATACATCTCGATGTGACAGCAAAGCTGCCCAGCGGTGACCAGGCGGCTTTTGAAAAGGCAGCTAACAAAGCCAAAGAAAATTGCCCTATCTCCAGACTGCTAAACGCTGATATCACGATGGATACGCACGTAGCAGGCTAGCAGATACAAGCTAGCAGATTAGGAAATAAGAGACATGTCAGAGATAAAACAGGAACTATACAGTATGGCCACACAAAGCAACCAGCTCAGCGGTAAGCGTATCGCATTTTTAGCGACCGATGGCTTCGAGCAGGTAGAATT
Organism: Phormidesmidales cyanobacterium; assembly: GCA_038260635.1. Lineage (GTDB taxonomy): Bacteria > Cyanobacteriota > Cyanobacteriia > Phormidesmidales > Phormidesmidaceae > Phormidesmis. The sequence continues at coordinate 5,975 of JBBSNR010000097.1, read as the reverse complement.
CACTCAGCCCTGGGAGGAAATTAAGTCGGCAGGCGCAACCGTAGAGCTAGTTTCTTTAGAATCTGGAGAGATTCAAGGAATGAATCATACCGACAAGGGAGACCAGTTTTCAGTTGATAAAACCCTCTCAGAAGTCAATCCGACAGACTACGATGGCCTGGTGCTACCAGGCGGCGTACACAACCCCGATACGCTGCGGACCAAGCCAGCGGCTGTGAAGTTTGTCAAAGCCTTTTTTGAGCAGTCTAAGCCGGTGGCCGCTATTTGCCACGGCCCTTGGACATTGATAGAAGCGGATGTGGTGAAAGGCCGCACGCTGACTTCCTGGCCGAGTTTGCAGACCGATATTCGCAATGCGGGTGGCACCTGGGTAGATGCGGAAGTGCATGTAGACAGTGGCCTAGTGACCAGTCGCAACCCCGATGATTTGGACGCTTTCTGCGCCAAGGCGATTGAAGAATTTAGCGAAGGCAATTATGCCCAGCAGGCTGCTTAGTCAGCTTTGATGGCAGGTTTTCATCGGGTTTTAGAAGGGCGATCACCTCATCTTGTCAGGGTGTAACTTTGACTGGATGCACGTTCGTCCTGGAAAACTGGCGAAAATCTGTTTATTCTGTATAAACCGAATATTTACTCAAGAGAGAATTTACACAAAATGGCTGAAACGATTACCTTCCAGCGTCCTGATGGGAAAAGCTGCTCGGGCTATTACGCAGAGCCGGAAAACGATGGCAGCGATGCGCCTGGGGTGGTAGTTATTCAGGAGTGGTGGGGCTTAAATGAGCAGATTAAGGGCGTCGCGAATCAGCTAGTAGACGTGGGTTATCGCGTATTGGTGCCTGATTTGTACAAGGGCGAAATCACGCTCGAAGCGGCTGAGGCTCAGCACAAAATGGAATCACTAGATTTTGAAGAGGCCACTCAGCAAGATATTCGCGGGGCCGCGCAGTATCTACAAAAGGCTAGCCCTGACGTGGCTGTGATGGGCTTTTGTATGGGCGGTGTGCTGACCATGCTGGCGGCTATTCACCTGCCGGAAGTCGATGCAGCGATTAGCTGGTATGGTTTACCGCCAGAGGGCGCAGGCGATCCAGGTGAAATTGATATTCCGTTGCAGGGTCACTTTGGCGAAAAAGACAGCTTTTTCCCAATAGCGCAGGTAGATAAGCTAGAAGAAAAGCTCAAAGATGAAGAAGTAGACTACGAGTTCTATCGGTATCCGGGCGCTGAACATGCCTTTGGCAACGAGACGGGCGATAGCTATAGCCCTGAGGCGAAAGAGCAGGCATGGGCGCGATCGCTCGACTTTTTAGACAAGCACCTCTAGACCGCTAGATCTGTAGACAGGCACGAAAAATAGGCGATTTTGCCCCGACTTTTGCACAGGCTGGCACAATAGAGGGGTTCTCTACTTATCCATGACTTTGTGTTAGCGCCTGAAACCCTTTTTCCTTTTCCGCTAGACGACTTTCAGCTAGAGGCGATCGCCGCCCTCAATCAGGGCGAATCGGTGATCGTCTGCGCGCCAACCGGGTCTGGAAAAACCCTTGTGGGCGAATACGCCATCCACCGGGCGCTAGAGATGGGCAGACGGGTGTTTTATACCACCCCTCTCAAGGCTCTTTCCAACCAAAAACTGCGAGACTTCAGACAGCTGTTTGGTGACGAAAACGTCGGTCTGCTCACAGGCGATAGCTCCGTCAACCGCGACGCGCCTGTCGTGGTAATGACTACTGAGATTTTTCGCAATATGCTCTACGGCACCACCATCGGTGAAGTCGGCACCTCCCTACGAGATGTGCAGGCCGTCGTCCTCGATGAATGCCACTACATGAACGACCGGCAGCGCGGCACCGTCTGGGAAGAATCGGTGATCTATTGTCCGCCTGAAATCCAGCTGGTCGGCCTCTCTGCCACCGTCGCCAACGGGGGCCAGCTCACCGACTGGATTGCAGAAGTCCACGGCCCCACCCGGCTGATTTATTCAGACTTTCGCCCGGTACCGCTCAACTTTCACTTTGCTGTAGATAAAGGCATCTTCCCCTTGTTAAATGAGCGCAGCGGTGGCGGGATGCATCCCCGGCTCAAGCGCCGCCGCAAGCCCCCTCGTCAGCAGCGCGGCCAGAAAAAAAAGCAGGCAGTTCCCACGATTCCCGGCATTGTCGCTCAGCTTCAGCAGGAAGACATGCTGCCGGCTATTTACTTCATTTTCAGCCGTAAGGGATGCGACCGAGCAGTGCAAGCAGTGACCCATATGAACCTGGTCACCGTTGCTGAGTCTGAACTACTCAAGCGCCGCATTGATGACTTCTTACAGCGGCATCCCGACGCGGTCAGAGACAACCAGCTAGAGCCGCTTTATCAGGGCATCGCGGCCCATCATGCCGGTATCTTACCTGCCTGGAAAGGTTTGGTAGAGCAGCTTTTTCAATCGGGTCTGATCAAAGTAGTCTTTGCAACTGAGACCCTGGCCGCTGGTATCAACATGCCCGCCCGCACCACCGTCATTGCCAGCCTCTCTAAACGTACTGACGACGGCCACCGGCTGCTCCACGCTTCTGAATTTTTACAGATGTCAGGCCGGGCCGGACGGCGCGGCATGGATGACGAGGGCCATGTGGTTACCGTAGAGTCGCCTTTTGAAGGAGCCAGAGAAGCTGCTCAGCTGGCCCTATCGCCGCCCGATCCGCTGGTGAGCCAGTTTACACCCAGCTATGGCATGGTGCTCAACCTGCTGCAAATTCACAGCGTAGAAGAGGCCCAAGAGCTGATTGAACGCAGCTTTGGGCAGTATTTGGCGACGCTGCACCTCGCCCCGCAGCGCCAGGCCATGACAGATATAGATGACCAAATTGCCATGCTGCAAGATCAGCTGGCTCATATTGATGAGGATGCGATCGCCGAATACGAAAAACTGCGCGGCTGGCTAAAAGAAGAGCAAAGACTGCTGAAAATACTGCACAAGCAGGCCAAAGAGACGCTGGGCGGCAGCGATTCGGTCACGGTTTCATTTGCGATGACCGGCACAATGCTCTCGCTCAAGGGGCAGAACGTAAAGGTGGCGGTGCCCCTACCGGCGGTGCTAGTGAGTAAAGTGCCAGGGCCAGGACAGTTTCCTTTTTTGGTGTGCTTAGGGCAAGACAATCGCTGGTATGTGGCGGCAGTTAAAGACGTTGTGATGCTGCATAGCGACGCTGATCGCGTCAGCGCGGCAGAGACACTCACACCGCCAACAGATTGGGAGATAAAGCCCGGCTCTACTTACAAGGGAGATAAAACAACAGCGGCAGTCGTTGCTGAGATGCCGCAGATTGTTCCTTTTGAAGAACAGGCACCAGAAGTTAAAGAACAGCGCGAGAAGATAGATTCTGTTTGGGCTAAGATTGCGGCTAATCCGGTAGGCCAACTAGAGAAGCCCAAGGCGGTGGTCAAACAGCGGCAGCGGTTGAAGCGGTTGCAGGAGGAGAGAAGCGATCGCACTCAAAAATATGAGAACGAAACCCATCGCTACTGGCAAGAGTTTGTTAGCTTGATGCAGGTGCTTGAAAAATTTGAGTGTCTGGCAGACGACGTACCTACCGAGCTGGGTCAAATGGCCGCCGCCATTCGCGGTGATAACGAGCTTTGGCTGGTGTTAGCGCTGGCCTCGGGAGAGTTTGACGATTTAGAACCGCAGCAGTTTGCCGCCGCCTGCGCTGGTCTGCTGATGGAGAGCAACCGGCCCGACACCTGGATTTATTACCGGCCTACGACCCCGGTAGCAGAAGCGTTGGAGGGATTGCGATCGCTTAGACGGCGCATTTTCCAAGAGCAAAGGCGGCAAGATATTCAGATTCCGGTTTGGCTAGAGTGGGACTTTATCGCGCTAGTAGAGCAGTGGGCACTAGAGGCCGACTGGCAAGACCTGTGCGACAACACCAGCCTTGATGAAGGCGACATTGTCCGCATTCTCCGCCGCACGCTAGACTTCCTCTCGCAGATTTCTCATGTTCCTTATCTTGATAAAGAGGTAAAAAACACTGCCCGGCAAGCGGCTTTTTTGGTCGATCGGTTTCCGGTAAAAGAAGCTGCCGAATAAACTCAACTCACCTGAAGCCTGGAGCCAGGCAGCTCTGGGCCGCAGCTGACGTTGTTAGCGTTTTATAAGACTTCAGGCAAAGCAAGCAGTGAGCCTCTAGCGGTTAACCGGCCCCTATATTCTCAGGGCCGGCGTCGAAACTTACCAAAGCGCTCGTGGACTGGAATTTCCATTGCCTGTAGCTGGGGCTGCCGCGGGAGCCCCAGCTGGCGTAGCTGTCGGGGTCGCGGCGGGTGTCGCGGCAGGGGCTACAACGGGTGTCGCCGCTGGAACTGCCGCTGGCGCGCCTGCTTCAACCGGGGCAGCTGGGGCTTCGGCTTCAACGCCCACAGCGCCGTCTTCAGCCTCAGCGGCTGTCTCAGTCTCTGACCCCGCATCTTCAACTAAAGTCTCCGAGCCTGCGTCTGTTTCTTCCTCGTTGCCAGGCTCTGGTGCAGGCGTTGGCTCCGGGGTAACAACGGCTGGCGTGGCTTCAGGCACGGGCTCAGCGGTAGGAGTAGGCTCCGGGGTGTCTTGAGCTTTAACAGCTGTTGGCAAGGTCACCGATAGCCCAACCGCAGACAGGAGAGAGACCGTCATAAGTAGGCGCTTGGCATGTGCGAACGGCTGCTGATACATCGTGATTGCCTCTGTATGATTTCGGATCATGCTATCAGCCTGTGAGATATGTCACTCAGTAGTGGTGACTCTCATCATAAAAACTTCATAAAGGAACTATAGCTTTGGCCACTTAGCTCACTACATTAATGGTCGCTAGAACCGTTACGTGCTGCGGGCTAAGTGGCTAGCCGTCGTACGAATGCATCCGACGACGGCTATACTGACGGCTAAGTGTGCGAATGCATCCGACACTAGCTATGCTTAGCCGTCAGCAGAAGGAGATAAAAGAAGGTCGCTTTGGTTGCCGCAGGAGAGGGTGTCGTTTAGTAGCTTCCCCTCTTCCCAAATGCCTGACTTAGAAAAGCCGTTGGCGAAGATAAAAGTTCCCTGGCCGCTGCAATGGTTATCTTTAAACTCACCGACATAGCGATCGCCATTCTCTAAAATCCAGATGCCCTGGCCGCTAAACTGGTCAGCTTTAAACTGGCCGACATAGCTTCTGCCATTGATAAATGTAAACGTACCGCAGCCGCTGCGCTGGCCGTTTTGATACTCGCCGTCGTAGCGATTGCCGCTGGCATAAACCATGATGCCCCGACCGTCGCTGGGCCGTCCGTCAATCAGCTGACCGTAATAGATTGCACCGTTTTGATATCTATAGCGGATCGAATCTGCCGGTAGCTCAGGCAGGTTTTTTGGGCAGGCAGCGGCATCGAGTTCGCCTGCTGAAACCGACTGGGGGCGATCGCCAGACACAAAAGTAGCGTCGTTTGAGCGTGAAGTGAAAACCAAGGCCGTCAGCGCGATCGCACCTGCGGCCCCGAGGCCCATCAACATAGGACGTTTTTGAAGAGTGTGTTTTTGGGGAGCGATCGCCGCCGCCTCGGAGCTTGGCAACTGTCGGACAAAAGCCGCCAAATCTCCTGGCTGAAAAGATCCCTTTTGCGGCTGCCGCTGCTGCTTTGAGCTGCCGGTATAAACGTAGCTGCCGCCCAGATCGCTCAGAGCAGTCGCCTCATCAATCTGCCACAGCCTCAGGCAAGCCCCCTCGAAGTAAGCATTCGCGAAGTTGCTCCCTTTAGCTTGAACAGCGGACAGATTGGCTTCGCTAAAATTGGCTCCGCCAAAGTTGCCGTGACTCAGATCGGCCCTGCTGAGGTTGGCTCCGCTGAAGTTAGCGCCACTGGCATAAACCCTCTGTAAACTAGCTTTAGTCAAATCAGCGCCGTGTAAGCTTGCGCCAATCAGACAGGCCCCGTCTAGCCGGGCACCGCTCAAGTCAAACCCGTCTAAAGCT
>JBBSNR010000096.1:0-9178 GCA_038260635.1 Phormidesmidales cyanobacterium | reverse complement strand
GCCCCAGAATCAGCCTCAGAACCAGCCGCTAGTACCGCCTCGGTCGAATCATCTTCAGCGTCGCCCGCCAAAGATCTGTGGCGGGTAGGCATTGCCTCCGGTGTGCCCCCCTTCGTCATCGCAAAAGGCCAGCGGCTAGTCGGCTTTGATATCGACTTAATCGAAGCCGTTGGCGGCATCTGCGGGGCGAACCTCAAGCTAGAGGCTCAGCCCTTTGACGCGCTGATGCCGTTGATTCAGGCAGGCAGCATTGACGTGGCTATTGGCGCACTCTCGATTCCGGTGGGTCGAGCTGAGACACCCAACTTTTCTCAGCCCTATTTTCGCTCTGGTGTGGCGATCGCGGCGCTTCCAGACAACGAGCAGTTCGATAGCCTGAAGGCGCTAAAGGGCAAAACCGTTGCTGTCCAGCTAAAGACTGCCGGTGCCCGTTTGGTGATTGATATTGCCGGATCGCGTATTCTCACCTTTGACCAGGCTACGGCTGCTTTAAAGGCTGTGGAGTCAGGAGAAGCCGATGCAGCGCTGGTAACCCTAACAGCGCTGCTGAATCTGTTGGCGACTGACAGCACGGCTCAGGTAAAGCAAATGGGCGAACTCATAGAGCCCTACGACTTTGGCATCGTTGTACGGCCAACAGACTCCGCAGCCGAGGGGGAAGAGAGGACCGAGTCTGAGGAGGAGAGCCGCCCAGCCGCTCCCCCGCAGGAGACTCGTCTCAACGCCATCAATGCGGCTCTTGACACCCTGGTAGAAGATGGCACCTATGCCAAAATTCACGAGCGTTGGCTGGGCACGGCACCGCTGTAAGTCATCTGCCTACGATGGCTGTTTACGGGGACCACTCCAGATTGATACCGACGCGGCTATCGCCCTCATCCGCAGTGCGCTGCCATTCCAGGTCGGTAGAGAGGCGCAGGTTTTGAGTGATAGCGTAGCCTACGTTGAGCTGAGTGATGCTGAGCCCTTCGCTGTCTCCGACCACCCAGGACTGATCTAGCGTGAGGTCGGCGGCACCCGTGCGGGTCGGGACCACTCGCAGCCGCACGCCGACATTTGCCCCGCTCACCTGATAGTCATCGGCAGCGCTGGCGTAGCGATAGCCCAAGGTGGGTGCCACATTAAAGTATCCGCCCAGAGGCAGCACGTAGTAGTGCAAATCGGTGCCGTAAGCCTGGCGATCGCCCCTAAAGTTTTGCTGGTAGTCGGCGCTCACCGTCAGCCGCGTATCGCCCACAAACCAATCTTCTACACCTAGAATAAAGCCGCCAGTGCCGTCAGAAGAAGGAAAATAGCTGTAGCCTGCCTGCACCCGAGTGATAAAGCTTGGATCATTGCGAATATCGGCCTGCACATCGGGAATGGCTTCTAGCCAGCGCTGCAATACGGGGCTTTGCTCAATCACCTCGGGCGTCAGGTTGAGCGGCGCATTTGAGTTGGCCTTACCTACATCGGGCGTGTCTGCATAGGCGGGCGTGTCTGCGCAGGCGGCAGTGGCCAGCAGCACAGTCATCGCGCCCAATAGATAGCCAAAGATCTGGTATTTCATAGCCATAGACTAGCTGCCCCCCGCTCAAAAGTCAGCCTGTCAGAGAGCCGACACCTTATTGAAGAAAAGCCATGGGGTCAGTAGGTTCGCCGCTCTGACGAACTTCAAAGTGCAGATGGGGGCCGGTAGATAGCCCAGTTGTGCCGATAGCCGCGATCGCACTGCCCTTTTGGACCGCATCGCCTTCGTGCACATCCAGCCGACTAGCGTGGCCGTAGAGCGTCGTCACCCCGCCGCCGTGGTCAATAATGACGGCATTGCCATAGCCGCCATACCAGCCCGCAAAAATCACCACCCCCGACTCAGCTGCCCGAATGGGACTGCCATAAGCCGCCCCAAAATCAGTGCCAGCATGAAAGCGGCTGCGGCCCAAAATGGGATGAAACCGCTGCCCGAACTGGCTGGTAATCGGTCCCGAACTGGGCCGCACCATCCGGTTAGAAGAGCGAGCCGCCCGCAGCGCTTCTTCTCGGGCCATTTTGGAGTCGCCACCCTCGGCGGCTACCCGTTCTAAAATCAGCTCAGTCAGATTGGCTGAGTCTTTATCTAGCTGGTTAATTGCTGCTGACAGCGCCCCCCGGTTTTCTTGCAGGCGCGTCATCATCTCAGACTGCTGCTGTACCTGGGCTGAGTACTGCTGACGGCTGGCCAACAGCTGCTGGCGCAACAAGGAGATAGAGTTTTTCTGCTGCTCTATTCCCTGCTGCTGGGCCACCAGATCTGCTGACGTTTCCTCTAGCGCAATCAGTATGGCACTATCGGCCCGATAGACCTGCTTCAGCCGGTAGCGCCGGTCTAAAAAGTCGTTGAGATTTTGGCTTTGCAGCAGCAGTGCCCAGCCCTGAGCCTGCTGCTGACGCTGCATGACCTGAAGCCGACCAACTGCCGCTATCCGCGATTGCTCGTAAGTTTGCTGATTGCGCGATAAGTCGGCTTCTAGCTGATTGAGTCGGCGCTCGGCCTCGCTTAGCTGATATTCGGTGTCGCTGATCCAGGCATCGGTGCCCTGAATCGTTTTAGAGAGATCGCGCAGCTGCTGATCGGCCTGGTCTTCAGCCGTTTGGTAGCGCTGATCGGTCTGGTCGTAAACCTTGAGCTGCTGATCGACTTGATCGCGCTGCTGCCTGAGATTTTCGAGTGCCTGAGACTGAGCGATCGCTCCCTGACTAGCCAAACGCCACCCATGAGCAAAATCAGCGCTGATCAGCCAAAGCGCGAGGGCGATCGCCAATCCAAAACTCATGTACCTCTGCCAGCATTTCTGCCAGTGTTGATGCAGCAAAACCATGCTCAGAAACCTATTTCTCTAAGAGCTATCTAATAGACCAATGCCGTTAGACCCGTAGTTCCGTTAGCTTCATCAAGCTAAATCAGCAGAGCGGCCATGCCAAAGCCAAAAATCAGCGCCCCGAACACTTTATTTGCGCCCTGATTAAACCGGGACAGTCGCTCAGGCGTGAGCCGATTGCGCAGATACACCACCCCTGAGACTAGCACCACCCACCACAGCACCGAGCCCGTAAATACGCCAAATACAAGGGTTATAGAACTCAGATAAGATGCCTGCGTAATACCTAGACCGGCAAAAATAGCCATAAAAGAAAAGATGGTAGCGGGGTTGGTTAGGGTGAGGGCCAGCGTGGAACTGTAGGAACCGATAGCCGTCAGTTTGGCGTTAGAAACCCCAGGCGCATTCAAAGAGTCGCTGCGGGTGAGGACGCTTGCTGGCTTAGCAAAAAAGGTAGTCAGCCCTAGATAGCAGAGAAACAGACCGCCGACCAGCCGCAAGTAATCTGTGTGCTCTATCAATAAATCTGAAATAGCGCTCAGCCCAAACGCGGCCACCATCCCGTATAGCCCGTCAGCAGTGGCCGCCCCAAAGCCAGATATCAACCCTGCCAAGCGACCTTGAGTGAGCGTTCGGCGAATGCATAGCAGTGCGATGGGGCCGACGGGGGCAGCGATCGCCAGCCCCAGAAAAATTCCCTTCAACAAAATAAACAGCATAATCTGTCCTCAAACAGCAGATGAGTGAGTAGATACAAACCAAGGTGGCTTCTATGGCGATGGCGACATTGAGAAAGGCTTATGCAATTGGCGCAATAGCCTGGTCTTTGACCGTTGAAAGGGCAATTGTGGTGCGGGTTTGCTGAATACCCGGCAGGGCTTTGAGTTCTTCGCTGAGAATGCGCTCTAAGTCGGCAGTAGAGCGGCAGCAGAGCTTGAGTAAGTAGTCGCCTTCGCCCACGACGTGGTGGCAAGACTGGATATTTTCACAGGCCTGCACGTAGTCGATAAAGCCCTGGCGATATTGGGGATGATCTAGGGTAACTGAGACAAATGCGCTGAGGCTGAGGTTGAGCTTCTCAGCGTTTAGCCGCGCCGCGTAGCCGGTAATCACGCCCTCTTTTTCCAATCGCCTGACTCGATCAGCGATCGCCGGTGCCGACACCCCAAGCTGCTCAGCCAGTGCCGACCATCTCACCCGCCCTTCGCGGCTCAAAACCGTCAGTATTTTCCAGTCCAGTTCATCCCAATCCATTGTTTTGTTTAAAAGCGGCGTTTCGATTCTAAGTTTATCTTATATGCCTATAAATTCAAAAAAGATTATCTTTTAATGTTTTACTATCAAATTACCTTATAAAACATATTTTCAAAATTCAGGTTAAGCATTCTGACGAATATGGCGGTTAGTTTGCGTAAGTCAGCCACCCCTGGCATTTGTGCCCCCAGGCCGAAACGTCATAAGGCATGATTGACAGTGGAGCAGACCATGCTGCCATCTACAAGCATCTATACGAGTCTCGAAATTTCTTATGATTGGGCATCTCACTGCGACCCTTGAGCAAATTGATCTTCCTGCTGATTGGATTGGTATTCGGGCCATACAGGAGACCAGCAGCTGGCGTGCCATGCGCGACGGCCACCCTCAGCAAAACGAAACTGGGCTAAATCAGGGCGCTATGGTGGAAGTGCTGGCCCAGGGGCAGTTTGGCTATAGTGCTACCAACCGGCTCACCCGAGAGGCTTTGCAGGCAGCTGCTAACCGTGCCTATAGCCAGGCCGTAGCCGCCAGCCGCTGGACAATTCATCGGTTTACCCAGGCCGTTCGCCCGCCGGTCACCGGAGAATATATCTCGCCTTATCAGCGGCCCCTGAGCGGACTGGGCGTGGGCGAAATTAACGACCTTCTGCGTCAGCTGTGTGAACAGCTCAAGGTCTCGGCGGCAATTGTGCGTACCCTCGCCGTAGCCCGCACTCATGAAGTAGAGTCCTGGTTTGTCAGTAGCAATGGTTCTCAGGTCTACCAAAAGCTGATGCTGCTAGAGAGCCATTTGGGGGCGATCGCTCAGGCTCCCGGCGTCACCCAATCGCGCACGGACAATGGCTACCTGGCTCGCAGCTATCAGGGCGGCTGGGAGCTATTTTCGGGTGCTGAATCGGCTAGGGCGACTCGCATTGGCGAACAGGCCGTCGAACTGCTGAGCGCACCAGACTGCCCCGATACCGCCACCACGCTTGTCTTGGCCCCCGACCAAATGATGCTACAGCTCCATGAGAGCGTCGGCCATCCGCTAGAGCTAGACCGCATCTTGGGAGATGAGCGCAACTATGCTGGAGGCAGCTTTGTCCGGCCTCAAGACTTTGGCAAGCTGGTGTACGGTTCACCGCTGATGAATGTCACCTTTGATGCCACTGTGCCCGGTGAGATTGCCAGCTACCGCTTCGACGATACGGGCGCGCCCGCTGAGCGGCAGTATTTAATCCGCAAAGGCGTTTTAGAGCGAGGCTTAGGCGGGCTAGAAAGCCAGGCACGTCTGCAAGTGCCGGGTGTGGCCTGCACCCGTGCCTGTAGCTGGAATCGCCCAGCCATTGATCGGATGGCAAACATCAACTTGGAGCCCGGCGAGACTGATTTTGATACGCTGATCGGCGGCATCGAAAACGGTGTGTATATGGAATCTAATCGCTCCTGGTCAATTGACGATCAGCGTCATAAGTTTCAGTTTGGCTGTGAGTACGCTCGCAAAATCGAAAGCGGTCAACTGACGACAGTGCTCAAAAACCCTAATTATCGAGCAACGACGCCTCAGTTTTGGAGCAGTCTGGCTCAAATTGGCGATCGCCAAACCCTCGAAATGTACGGTACGCCCTACTGCGGCAAGGGCGAACCCAATCAGCTCATTCGCGTTGGCCACGCCTCGCCGGTCTGCGCATTTGACCATATTGAAGTCTTTGGAGGTGCCGGATCGTGACCTTACACTCATCAGAACAGTCATCAGATGCGAGCTTTTCCGCAGACAGTCATAGCAGCGTTCAGCGCTCCCCTGAAAACTACGAGGCCGTGTTTAATCGTCTGCTTGAGGCGGTAGGCGATCGCCTCTCAGACACCCCCCATCACCATTTCACCCTCTCCATCGCCGGAGAAGACAGCCAGTTTACCCGCTTCAACCAGGCCAAAGTGCGGCAGACCGGTCAGGTGTGCGACGGGCAGCTGCGGCTAACGCTAATGAGCGCCACCCAGACCGCTACTGCCAATATCCCCTTTGTGGGCGAATTTGCATCAGATTGGACGCTCACCCAGCGAGCCTTGACCACTTTGCAGACAGAGCTTCCTCATCTGCCTGTTGATCCCTACATTGTGCTGCCGTCGCACGCTGTGCCTGTCAATGGGCGCAGCCGTGAAGTGCGCAGCGGTCATCTACTGCCAGCCAAGGCAGTCGCTGAGACGCTGCTAGAGCCAGTGCAATCGCTCGATTTTTCGGGACTATACGCCGCCGGGCTCTCGTACCGGGCCTACGGCGACTCGGCGGGAAAGCGCCACTGGTATGAGACCCCGTCTTTTACGCTGGACTATTCTCTGTTTGGCGATCGCCCCCATCAGGCTGTCAAAGGGACGCTAGCAGGCCGCCAGTGGAACCGGGAAGTCTATCAGCAAAATATCGCCACCGCTCAACAGCAGCTCGCTCTGTCGAGGCGGCCCATCAAAGCTATCCCCAGAGGCAGCTATCGCACCTATTTAGCGCCAGCCGCCGTTGCCGATCTGATCGAAACTGTCATCTATGGCGGACTGGGGGAAGCCTCTCTACGTCAGGGTAACAGCGCTTTTACTAAGCTGGAACAGGGCGCAGTGCAGCTCTCTGAGCAGTTTTCTCTGGGGGAAGATTTTCAGCGAGCAGGCGTGCCCCGGTTCAATACCAGCGGGCAGATCGCCCCGATGCAGGTACCTGTTATTCAGTCGGGCCGCTGGGTGACTTCACTCGTCAATGCCCGCAGCGCTAAAGAATATGGCAAAACCAGCAACGCGGCCAACGCCAGAGAATCCATGCGAGCGCCATCTCTGGCTCCTGGTCAGCTGAGCGCTAGTCAGGCACTCGCCGAGCTGGGCACCGGCCTGTACCTCTCTAATCTGCACTATCTTAACTGGAGTGACCTAACGGCTGGGCGGATTACAGGGATGACTCGTTACGCCTGCTTTTGGGTTGAGGAAGGCGAAATTGTCGCTCCCATAGAAAATCTGCGATTTGACGATAATCTCTATCGCTTTTTGGGGGAGGGGCTGCTCGCCTTGACTGACAGCCAAACCTTTTTGCCGGCAGTGGGTACCTATGAGCGGCGATCGCTCGGCGGCATGTGGATGCCCGGTATGTTGATAGACCAGTTTCGATATACGCTTTAGCCTAAATCTTTTTCAAACTCTATGGCCTCTGAACAGCGACTGTCTATTTCTCTGAGCGGCGTCTTAGTGGTATTTGCGGCGATTACAGCGGCGATTATCGGCTGGCAGCTCAGAGGTCTGCTGCTGCTGGTGATGATCTCCGTTGTGCTGGCCTGCTCCATTGCGCCGATTGTCAATTGGGCTGAGCAGTACCGAGTTCCCCGCTGGCTGGGAGCCCTGCTGACCTACCTGGCCATTATCGGCACGTTAGCCGGGGTTGTTGTCCTGATTGGCCCGACCGTACTCGAACAGATTCAGCTATTGGTCAGACAGCTGCCCCTACTGCTGCGCAAAGCGGCTACTCAAGTAGAGGCCTGGGTGCTCATTCTCAATGACAATCGCCCCGACCTAACCAATCAGGTGTTTGACCAGCTCGATGTGCAGGCGATAGCCGCCTGGGCGATTCGCTCTACTCGCCAGGTGGCTCTGCGGTCTTACAACCTGACGACGGATATCTTAGGCACGCTGCTGGGCTTGGTATTAGCGATCTTCATTTCGGGCTATATGCTGGCCGACAGTCGCACGCTCACGACCAATTTTGTACGGCTGATACCGGCCCCCTGGGATCAGCGGGTCAGCGATCAATTGCCAGAAATAGCCAGCCGTATCGGCAGCTACATTCGCGGTCGGATCTTGGTCTCGGGCACTTTAGCGCTGATTACCAGCGTTGGTCTGAGCTTTTTGGGCCTTAAAGACTTTGCGATTGGCTTGGGGGCGATCGCCGGTGTCACCAATCTCATTCCCTTCCTCGGCCCCATCTTAGGCGCAATTCCAGCCCTGCTAGTAGCAATTCCACAGGGGGGCTGGGTTGTCCTGTGGCTGATTGTTTTCTACGCCATTATTCAAAACATTGAGACCTATCTGCTCGATCCGCTGCTGGTCGGCTCCTCGGTCGGCGTGCATCCGCTGTATCAGCTTTTGGCCGTGCTCGGCGGTGCTCAGGTGCTGGGCATTATTGGCGCGCTGATTGTGCCGCCGTGGGTCGCGGGTGGGGCAGTTTTACTGGAGAAGCTATATCTACAGCCCAAGCTAAAAGCAGAAAAGCACAAGGAACTCATCGTCTAGACGACGGGTCAGTAGGGTTAGCGACGGGCACATCTGTCCGGATTAAGGCCGCGCCGCCTGAACGTAGAGGTAGCTGTAGCGCATCTGCAAAACATTTGCAGCACATCTGCGCAGCAAGTCAAATTGCGATCAGCCGACTTAATGGGTAGAATCGCATATGCCTCTACGGATACTCTGGCCCTATGAGCATCGTTTTAACCTTGAGCGTGACGGCGATCGCCCTAGTGCTGTTTGTGGTAGAAAGCTTTCCCTCCGACATTACGGCCTTGGGGGTGATGGTGGCGCTGATTTTGCTCAAGCAGGTAACGCCTCAAGAGGGCATCGCTGGCTTTAGCAACCCGGCCACGATTACCGTCATGGCCATGTTCATTCTCAGTGCAGGTATTGCCCGCACTGGTGTATTGCAAAACGCTAGCAGCTGGCTCATCCGCTGGGGCGGCAAACGGCTCAGCCAGCAGATCATCACGTTAGGTATTATTGTGGGCCCCTTGTCGGGTCTGATTAACAACACCGCAATTGTGTCTGTCTTTTTGCCCATTGTCGAAGACTTTTGCCAGCAGCACCGCATCTCACCTTCAAAACTGCTGATGCCGCTCTCCTTTGCCACTATTTTGGGCGGCATGATTACCGTCATCGGCACCTCTACCAGCGTTTTGGCCAGCGGGTTAGCCGGTGATCTGGGTCTGGGTGAATTCTCTCTATTTCAGTTCACCGCTCTGGGCCTGATCACCTTTGTTATTGGTCTGGCTTATCTGGGGCTAGTGGCCCCTTTGCTACTGCCCAACCGAAAGATCGATGACCGTGGTCTCAGCCAAAGGTACGGCATGAAAGACTACGTCAGCGAG
>JBBSNR010000095.1:0-9179 GCA_038260635.1 Phormidesmidales cyanobacterium | reverse complement strand
GGCTGAGCAATGGGCGGCGCACTAAAATCTGCCAGAGGGCGGCGCTGGGTGTCAGTTGTGAAGCCGCCAGCATCTTCTAAGCTGCACGCGCTGGTCGTTTCAAAAGCTGGCGGTTCAGCCGCAGACATCATCAGCGGCGCGACTATCAGGGTCAGCGGCAAAGTAGATTTGAAGATTGACGGTATGATTGACGGCATTTCAGAGATAATCTACCAACAGAGTTTCATAGGTGAATTTGCCCATTATTTCACATATTGTCAGCGGGCTTTTACAGGCGATATGCGCAGCACTACGGACACTATGCGTTTGCTGCGTATAAAGATCCGGCTGCTGGCTGCTAAAATCTCCGGTTAAATCTCTAGCTGAGCTTTGAGCACGGCGTAAAATGCTCGGGACAGCTCGCGCCGGGCGAGTGGGGTACTGTCTTGAGAGAGGCTGGCAAAAGCCTGGCCGTGGGCCGTGGGCGCGGCTGCTTTAATCAGGTAGGAGAGCTGCTGACGGGTGATCATGGCATCGGGAGAAAAGCGCCCCTTGCCAACGCCAGCAATCATCCCTTGAGCTTTGAGCGTTTCGATACTGCTGTAGGCCCAATGCTGACCTGGCTGCACATCCCAAAAACTAGGCTGAGCGGGGCTGATTTTCTCTAGCTTCAGCAGGTTAACCAGGGCGGTAGAGACGACGGCTCTAGAGACATTGGCATAGGGGCGAAAGTGCAAATCGTTGGCGTTTTCACTGCGGATGATGCCGGTCGCTGCCATTACCTGAATGGCTTCAAAGTCTGGGTCGTCGTGAGGCACATCGTCAAACCAAAAAATGGGAACGCCGCTGCGCGCCATAAAGCCCTGAAGCTTGCGCAGCAGCGGCACCGTTTCGACAATGCGGCGAGGGCTCTCACCCGTCCAGACGCCGAATACGGCCAAAAAACCGCTGGCTTCGCCAATTGCCCATTCCATCGGATGCATTCGGTAGGCGGCGTTGGTGATGTGGGTGGTGCCCAGGCTTTTGGCTGAGAGCACCAAGCCGTCTGTCGTCATTGGCACCAGTGATTTGGCTGGCAAAGAGAAGGGCAGAGCCGACACGTCTTTTCCTTTGGGTGACACATGACCCGGCACCAAGTTGCCATGTAAATCCAGGTAGTGATATTGACCAATGCCAACGCTGTCGTCAAAGCAGCGGGCGCGGGCCTGACCTGGAAAAAAGCTTTCGGCGACATCTTCGTGGCGAATGGTGGTGACCGCAATGCCCCGGCGGGCTTCGCGCACGTAGGGCTCTAGGGCAATGCCGTCAGCGCTCCAGGTCAGGTCGCCTCTGGGCTTGAGGTCGGCAACGCCGTGGGTTTGCAAGTAGTAAATGTAGGCTTGAGCGCGATCGCGTGCCTGCTGAATCAAAGCCTTTTGCTCTGCCCGGCTGGTGCCAATTAGCTGCCCCCAGCGAAAGTCATTGCCACAGCACTGGCCTTTGTCAGGGTGGGCAGAGGTGCCCCAGTTGATCACCGACACATCGCCGATGCTGACCACTTTTTCGCTGAGTGATTGCCGCATCACCCGGCGATAGCGAAAAATGCCAAAGGCCTCAAAGAAGTTTTTTTGGTTCCACTGCTGCTTTGCCCAAGTCCAATAGTCGCTGGTAAATTCGTAAGGATTTAGCCAAAAATCGCGGCCATAGCCTACGGGCTTTGGCATCATCTGACCCTGCCCAGCAGCGGTGTACTCGACCATCACATTGAACGTAAACGACTGCTGACAGGCGGGAATGGCCTGGTCTGGCAAAATCGCTTCGCCCGTGTCTTGGCGCGACTCTTGCCCGACGCGCGAGGGTAGATTTGCTAGCTCTAATAAGTCGCCAAAGTCGGTTGCTTCCAGGGTGACAGGTGCGGTCACCGTGAAGCGATTGCCGGTGGTGCGATCGCGAAACTTCACCCCGCTCACCTGCTGCCGCCCGCTGCCCGCATCAGCTGCCATGACTACCTCAGTCGGATCGCTATCCGGCACTAGCCGCAGTTTGCCCGATTCTAAATAGGGAATCAGCGGTTCATTCAGGGCGATCGCTGCCACCACAGGCGTGGTCGTCATCGGGCAGACCCAGGCCCCACCGGGATTTTGCTGAAGCCTGCCCGCTACTGGCTGGAGCTGGCGCTGACGCTGGCGAAACCATCGCTGGCTTTTAGAAATGGCAAACCGCTCACCGTCTACCGTGCTAAAGCTCACTTCCTGCTTCAGCAGATCGCCATCGTCCGAAGCCGATAACCCTTGAGCGGTAAACTGCCCGCCCACCATTTTCAAAGGCTGAACCAGGCAGACATCTACGTTCATTCGCAGAGCCGCTAGTGTCGCTGAGTAAGCCGCTGTAGAGCCGCCTACAACTAATATCGAGCAGCTGAGAGTACTGCTATCGCCGGGCCGGGTAAATACATTCTCGGCAAAAATGCCGTTGCGCTGACTGACTTTACTCACAGCAGAATCACATCACGTTAAGAACTCTCTACTAGATAACCTGGTTGCGGGCCACTTTTGCCTAAGGTTGTCACTATTTGTTTCACTCATCCTCTTCCCAGACTTCAAAAGCTTCTACATCAATCGGGTCTGGTCGCTCTGAAACGGGAGGACGGGTAAACCTGTTGAGCTGCTCGCTGAGAGAACGGCCCAAAGGCGTGTTACCCAAGCGGTCTTCTAGCTGGTGGTCTAGCTGACCTTTTGCTTTGGTAAACCGCTGCTGCATCTGCTGCCTGACCTGGTCTGTCTTGGCCTGTAGCTGCTCTGTAATTTCTGGCAGCGCATCTGAATCCCCCGGGCCTTGATCAGCAAAACGATCATCGGTAAACCGCTTGGCCTGCTGCTTTACTCGCTCAGTCATCTTGCCTGCAAATGACTGCCCTCTCTGCAATAGATCGCCAAAATCTGCGGGCATCTCCAGCTGCTCTGGTCGCCAGTCTGCTGAGGCGCTACCGGCTGTTGGCTTTGCTGTTAAGTTGAGCGGCTGCTCGTAGGGCTGCGATCGCCGGGCATCTTCTTCAGCAACCATCATCCGTTTGCGACCGGCACTGATAATCGCACCAGGGGCGATCGCGTAAGCGATCACAGGCGCTATGGCTGGCTCCTCAGCATCGAAGTCATCGTTTAGCTCGTCGGCGACCGGTGCATTACTACCGCTAGGCGCGCTAGGCGCATGAAGGGTGAAAAGATACTGCTGCACCATGCCGGTTTCTAACTCTAGAGAGAGGTCTACGACCTGACCAATCAGATCGCCGCCATCTGTCCAGACTTCTAGCCCAACCATATTTTGAGCGGCAGCTAGCTGATCTTCAACAGCGGCAAATTCCGAACTGATTTCACTGTGAATAACCAGACAGTCCCGCCCGATATTCACCAGCTGAGACCAGCTGAGCGATTGCTTGCGGCCTAGCAGCCCAGCCGTTTTACACATCAGACCCACTACCTGAGCCCGCTTGACATCGACTAGCAAATATTCAACGATGCCGACGGCTTCAGCGGTCTCATAGGCCATCACTTCTCGGCCCACTAGCTCACCCTGGCGAATAATGGTTGCGTTCACCTGAGCCACCTCTCAAATTGCACTATCTCTGTTTTACTCGATCTAGCGCTTTACCGTGGTTTCAATGTTTCCAAAGTTTGTGACACAAAAAATAAAGCTG
Source organism: Phormidesmidales cyanobacterium (assembly GCA_038260635.1). Classification (GTDB taxonomy): domain Bacteria; phylum Cyanobacteriota; class Cyanobacteriia; order Phormidesmidales; family Phormidesmidaceae; genus Phormidesmis. The sequence continues at coordinate 5,527 of JBBSNR010000095.1, read as the reverse complement.
GCCGATGTTGGCCTGCATACCCGCATTGGCGGCAGCGGGCCACCCTTGCTTTTGCTGCATGGCTACCCCCAAACCCATGTGATGTGGCACAAAGTTGCGCCTGCTCTAGCGTCACATTTCACCGTGATCTGCCCCGATCTGCGGGGCTACGGCGATAGCGACGCGCCCGCTTCAGACCGGCTGCACCTCACCTATGCCAAACGCACCGTTGCCCAAGATCTCATAGCGCTGATGGATCAGCTGGGCTTTGACTCCTTTATGGCTGCGGGACATGACCGTGGCGGGCGCGTGCTGCACCGCCTTTTGCTCGACTATCCTGACCGGGTCAGTCGTGCGGCTGTATTAGACATTGTGCCTACCCGCCATATTTTTGAGACGATCAATCAGCAGATGGCGACGATTTACGAGCACTGGTTTTTTCTGATCCAGCCAGAGGGGTTCCCTGAGCGCCTGATTGGTAACGACCCTGACTATTACCTCACGACCAAGCTACACCGCTGGAGTGCTGATTCATCTGCTTTTACTCCAGCAGCGATGGCCGAATATCTGCGCTGCTTTCGTCGCCCGGCGGTAATTCACGGCACCTGCGAAGACTATCGCGCTGCTGCCAGCATCGATCTAGAAACCGACAGAGCTGATTTGGACCAAAAGGTGGAATGTCCGCTGCTGGTACTTTGGGGCGAAAAAGGGGCGATGGAAAAACACTACGATGTTTTGCAAGTCTGGCGCGATTACGCCGTTCAAATTTGGGGTAAAACGCTACCTTGTGGGCACTTTCTTCCTGAAGAGGCTCCAGCTGAAACTATTCAGGCGCTGCTTGATTTCTTTGCTGTTTAGTTTGCCTGGTTGAAGCGATCGCCTCTGAACCCCACATCGCTGACACCCCAGATTTGCCTCATCGCCTATCCCGATTCTTAACGTTTGATAGTTTTTATAATCGGTACGTCCTTTTCACCCGTTGTCCCGCAACTTGGCGCTATGACCCAGCCTAAAAACGAAGTTCCAGCCCTGATAGTCGCTTTAGGGTTGACTGCCGCGCTGATTGCAGGTGGCGCTTGGTTGCTCAAAGACAGCGCTATTTTGGGGAATAAGGAGGCTTCTACTCCAGCCCCGCAGTCTACAGAGTCGCCGCAGCCGTCATCTGCCTCCTCGCCACAGCCGGGCGCTCAGACACCCCCGACAGCCGCTAGTACCCTTACCGAGGTTACCAACGTTCCGAGCGGTCAATTTAGCTATGGCGGCAGCACTACCTGGGCTCCTATCAGAGGCGCAGTTGATCCGCTTATTCAGCAGGCCCTGCCAAACTTTAAGCTGGCTTATAAAGAGGCCCCTGCTCAAGCGCCGGGCTCTAGCGTAGGTATTCAAATGTTGATTGACGGCGAGCTAGACTTTGCCCAGTCATCGAGGCCACTGAACGCAGATGACAAGCAGAAAGCTCAGCAGCAGGGAGTGACGTTGCAGGAGATTCCAGTGGCGATTGAGGCGGTGGCGATCGCCACCCATCCAGACCTCTCAATTCCTGGCCTCACCCTCACCCAGCTCAAAGACATCTACACCGGTCAAATCACCAACTGGAACCAAGTCGGCGGCCCCAATCTGGCAATTGTTCCGGCTTCGCGCGGCGACGCTGGCGGCACCGTTCAGTTTTTTGAAGAGACCGTCCTGAAGGGTCAGCCTTTCACCTCCACTCTCAAAAGACTCTCCAATACCACCGAAGCCCTAAGATTTGTAGGCGATACCCCTGGATCTATTTACTTCGCCTCTGCGCCTGAAATTGTCGGCCAGTGTACGGTCGCTCCCTTGCCCATCGGAGCCTCTGCGCAGCAACTGGTGCCGCCTTACCAGGCCCCCTACGTCTCCCCTCAAGACTGTCCCACCCGCCGCAATCAGATGAATCTCAGCGCCTTTGAAAATCAAACCTACCCGCTCACCCGACCGCTCTATGTAATCGTTGCTGAAAATGGCCAGCCGTCTCAGCAAGCAGGCACGGCCTACGCCCAACTCCTGCAAACCGAAGAAGCCCAGCGTCTGCTTACCCAGGCCGGATTTGTGCCGCTTCGCTAGGATCGACTAGAGCACGTAACCAGAAGCACACGGATGATGAACAATGAGACGCCTTTACGGTTTGGTCTTAAAGAAACCACCCTCGAACAAATCACGGATGTCTTCTCTCATCATCCTGAAGTCGAGTCGGCCATCCTTTACGGCTCTCGGGCGAAAGGAAACTATCGAAGGGGTTCAGATATTGACCTTACGCTGACTGGAGAGTGTCTCACTTACAGGATCGTGGCTCGGATTGAAGATGAGATTGACGACCTGCTGCTTCCCTATTTGTTTGATATCTCTATACTCAGCTACATCGATAATCCTGATGTAGCAGACCAAATTCGTCGAGTCGGTATCCCTCTCTACGAGCAAAAGTCAGAGCATTTAGAGATGGATTCCTAAAGCTCTACTTCTCGCCCGTTGTAAAGGCTCATTGAGCGCTCGATGCCTTTGCGCAGACTGAATTCAATGGCGTCTACTGCCATCGGAATCACCGAGTCTACAATCTTTCTGTCCTCTGGAGCGAAGCGGCCCAGCACATGAGAGACCACGGCGCTGTCTTTGTCGCCTGACTTATCTGTGCTGCCAATGCCGATTCGCAGCCGGGGAAACTCCTGGGTGCCCAGGTGGGCAATGATTGACTTCATGCCGTTGTGACCACCCGCTCCGCCCGATAGTCGCAAACGCAGCTTGCCAGTAGGTAAGTCCATGTCGTCGTAGACTACCAGCACCGAGGCTGGATCTAGCTTGTACCAGTCCAAGACGGCCCGCACCGCCTGCCCGGATATGTTCATAAAGGTGGTGGGCTTGAGCAGGATGGTACGTTCTCCCGCACTGCGAAATTCTCCAGCTATGCCCTGAAACCGCTTGTTTTCAACCAGCGAAACCTCTGGATAGCTTTTTGCTAAGGCATCGATGATTTCGAAGCCGATATTGTGGCGAGTGCGATCATATTTAGCGCCCGGATTGCCAAGGCCCACAATCAGGCGCGGCAGCACGAGCGTCTCCGCAGGCGGCATCCCTCCCATCATTAGGCTGCTTGGCTGCTATTGCTTTCTGTTTCGGCGCTGGCCTCAGAATTGGCTGCCTCAGAACTGGCCGTCTCAACGCTCTCTGGTTCGACCACTTCGGCCTCGGCGGGCTCACTGTCGGGATCAGGAGCGGCCTTAGGAGCAACGTCAGGCGCTAAGGCCCGTGGTTTTTCTAAGGTGGCCTTCATGGGCTCAGCAACCGACTTCTCAATCCGCTCGGTTTCTTTTTTAAATTCGGTCTCAAATTCTTTAGAGGCATCTTGAAAGCCTTTAAGCGCTTTGCCCATGCTGCGGCCAATTTCGGGCAGTTTCTTTGGCCCAAATACCAGCAAGGCCACAATCATGATTAAGCCCATCTCGGGCAGGCCAATTCCAAAGATGTTCATCCGTACATATCCAGCAACGCTGTTTAAAAGTATAAGGGGCAGGCGTAAAACACACCTACCCCCCATTTCTTAAAAGCTAGCCGCCCAGGCTTCGCCAGTCCACATCGACGTTATCGATGATGAGAGATGAGTTGTAGAGCTGGAGAATAATCAGCAAAAACACAAGAAAAAGAACCATAAACACACCCATGACTGGGGTGGTTCCCCAACCGGGCGAGACCTTTCCGTACTCGGAATTGAGGGGCCGTAGGAGGCTGCCTAACTTCGTGCGCTGTGCCATGGAGAGATAAGGGATTAATTTACTTTATATTCTGTAATATCATAGGGTAATTAATGAGCAAAACCCTATGGAAAATCTCGATTCTGCAACAGTTCTTATTGTTTCGGTGGCAGCGATTGTCTTCGCTTTCACTGGCTACGCGGTGTATACAGCGTTTGGCCCACCGGGAAAGCAGCTCAGCGATCCCTTTGAAGATCACGAAGACTAAATTGAGAGGTCTGCTCATTATTGAGCATATTCTTATCCTTTTTAAGCAATTAAACTTGAATGGCCTAGCATTGCGCTTTGCCTCAGCTTCGCGGTGAGTGCTAAAATCAAATGCTCTTGCGTAGCTAGCTATTTTTTAGTCTGGTTTTACAGCTCTACAACCCTCACTATCTGTTCGGCTTAGCCGTCATCAATACTGCCAATGATCAAGATTCGACTCAAGCGCTACGGCAAAAAGCGCGAAGTTAGCTATCGTATCGTCGCTATGCGTGCCCAAGACCGCCGCGATGGCCGTCCGCTCGAAGAAGTAGGTTTTTATAACCCGAGGACGGACGAAACTCGGTTGGATGTGCCTGCTATTGTCAAATGGCTGAAAGAAGGTGCGCAGCCCACTAAGACCGTTGAGCACATCTTAAAGAAGGCGAATGTGTACGAACAGCTGAGTAGCTAGTTATGAGTCCCGACTCGATCAACCCGGAAATAGCCAGTAAAGCCGATAGCTCAGCTGAGTGCCAGACTGATTTTGAGGCGCTGGCTCGATTTTTAATTGAGCCGTTTTTAGATAGTCCAGAGACCCTAAAGTTTCATGCCGAAACGCTGGCGGGTGGTAAAAAGCTGTGGCTGCGGGCCGCCTTTGACGAAAATGAAGACAAAGGCCGGGTGTTTGGCCGGGGCGGGCGCAATATCAAGGCAATGCGTAATGTGATTGGGGCGGCGGCTAAGCTCTCGGGGATGATTGTTAATCTCAGCGTGTTTGGTGAGCCGGAGCCAGAGCGTTCGGACCGGGGAGATCGAGGTGATCGAGACGGTGGCGATCGCTCTGGAGGCCGTTTTGGAGGCCGCTCAGGGGGCAGAGGAGATGATCGCGGTGGCGACAGAAGACCGCCCCGGCCCAGCACTAACCCGGCCCCGCCGAAGAAGAAAAAGCTAGACTAAATCAGCATTGCCGGCACCCCGACTACCGGGGTGCACTGATAACTTCATGGGAAATCACTACAAATTAGGCTTGATGAGTTCTGAGAATGCCATGGCCCTGGCCGGTCCGCATGAGGAAAATATCAAGCGGATTGCTCAACAAACCGGAGCGACTGTCGTTTTACGAGGCAGCGAACTGAGCATTGCGGGTACTGAAAATCAGGTGGACCGCACTCGGCGGATTGTGCGAACCCTAGAGCCGACCTGGAGTCAGGGGCAGGCGATCGCCATTACAGATGTGATGACTGCCATCCATGCTCTAGACACGCATCGCGAAGACGAGCTGCAAGCCATTCAAAACGACGTAGTGGCGCGTACCCGCCGGGGGCAGGTCATCCGGGCCAAAACTTTTCGTCAGCAGCAGTATGTCAAGGCTCTGCGGACTAGCGATCTGACCTTTTGCACCGGTCCCGCCGGTACTGGAAAAACCTTTTTAGCGGCGATGGTCGCTGTCAAGGCGTTGATGAATGAAGAATACGAGCGACTTATTCTCACTCGCCCAGCAGTAGAAGCTGGCGAACGTCTGGGCTTTTTGCCGGGTGATTTGCAGCAAAAGGTCAACCCCTACCTGCGCCCGCTGTACGACGCACTACACGAAGTGC
>JBBSNR010000094.1:0-9181 GCA_038260635.1 Phormidesmidales cyanobacterium | reverse complement strand
GGAGCTCACAGCCTGACAGCTTTCCTGGTGTCAATGGCGCAGTGGACCCACTTCGACTCCATCCCGAACTCGATTGTGAAACATTGCAGCGGCGAAGATAGTGAGGGGGTTGCCCCTCGTCAAAATAGCTCGATGCCAGGTCTTAATATAAGGAACCCCCTCAACAGTTAAGTTGAGGGGGTTCCTTTTTGGAAAAACTCAGTAAACTTCTCTAGTCTTTCTATCAGCGGCAATGGGCACCTTTAAGGAAGCCTGATGTTCCATTAAATAGAGGAAATGACTATGGCGAGTACTGGGCTCAACAAGTGGGTTGTGAGTGGCAATCTTGCGGCAGATGCTGAGATTAAGACAGTCGAACTAAAAAGTGGTGTGAAAGCGGACGTGGCTCAGGCTACTCTCTATGTACGTGGGGTACGAAACCGGGAGGAGTCGTTCACGGTTTCGCTCAGTATTTGGGAGAAGTCTATAGCTTGGCGTAAGCTGCCATACTTGAAAAAGGGGTCGTTAATTATTTGTACGGGCAGTGTAGAACCTAATCCATTTATTTCTAAGGTGGATAATAGCCCTAAAGCTGGATTGAAGATGACTGTGTTGGATATTGACTTAGATATTGTTCGCAACATGGATGAGCCGGAGGAGTCTGCAACTGCTGACCCTGAGCTAATTGAAACTGTCTGAGGTTTGCTTCACTTGCTGGTAATGAATTGATTTGTGAGAAGCCTGCGCTTGATTATAAGCCAGGCTTTTCTCTTTTGCGCTAAGGCAACCGCTTTGAGTTAACGAAGGTCTCCTGGTTTGGCTTCGGGATGGGCGTCTTCGTAGCTGAAGAAACGGTCGGGGACGCCATTGTAAATGATATAGTCGTCAAAAATGTAGGTGCCTGGCCTGCTGTTGATGTGGGCGATCGCTTCTCTCACCGATTTTAGCTGTTCTACCGTCATTTGCAATGGGCACTCGTGGGGCTGATAGCTGCTACGAATCAGGTAGTCGAGCTTGGGGTAAATAGACATCTCAATGTGACAGCCTAAGAGATGAGCAATGGGATAAGTTTCACAAAAGGTAATCATTCGCTCAATGCTACCTACAAAGGCATCCCAGTCTTCAACATACAGTCTGCCGGGATAGAAGATATCTCCGGTGAAGAAAATGTGAGTGTAGGGATCGTAAATGGAGACTTCGGCGGCTTCGTGGCCGGGTGTGGCGATAACGTGAAGAATGCGGTCGCCTAAGTCGAAAGTGACTTCATCTTGTGGCCAGTTTTGGAAACCGTAGAAGGCGATGGTTGCTTCTAAACTTTTGCCAACGACTGATGTATTGGGCCGGTCGGCAAATTGGGAGTCGGCTTCAAAGTGGTCGCGGTGCAGGTGGGTGTGAGCGACAATGAGCGGGTAATTTTCTCTGGGGTGGTTTGTTAGCCATTGAGTGATGAGGGTGTCTATGGTTTGGCGAAGCGGAAAGAATTGGGGCGATCGCGTAGCTCCAGTATCTAGAAGAATGACGCGCTCATTGCCAAAGAGCAAAAACATGAAAGGCGCTTCGACATGCACCGCCATATTTTGCCGGAGTATAAAGGTGTGCTCATTGTAGGCGTGGATCTGGATATCAGGATCGGTATTGTGCTTGGCAGAAACTGATCCGTGAATCCAGTTCACATCTAAGGTGCCGGGTACTGGCTCTAGAAAATCAACGTTCTTGCACCGAGTAGTCAATGACATGATTTTTGTTCCGTTATGGCCATAAGTTTGACGTTTTTTCGCACTGATGCGACACCGTTATGATGGACACAAACCCGAGAGTTGTCAAAAACCAGGTTGCACCAGAAGGGAGGGTGCCTTTTGGTGCACGACTGCTCAAACTAACGATGGTAAGGGCGTTTTGAGAGCTCACCATATCGGCTCAAATGGGTGAAACTTACCTTGTGCACCATCAAACTAATTGTTGTTATCAGTGTGATGGAGAAAGCGGTGGTGGGGTTTTCTAAATCGCCTGCTGAAGTTTCCGTAGCTACCTAGTGCTGTGTTTTTGCCATCGCTAACACCCTGTACCAGGTAGCTTTTTTGTCTAGATCTCTTCCTTTTTTGTCTGGACTATTGATTTAGGGAAGCGAAATATCTGTGTCTTGGCTTAATCTACCGTTAGGAGAACAATAGACACCGCGCAACTCGATGTTCTACATGAATACATACTAATATCGTATGAGATCTGTCCAGCGCGCGTTACCACAAACTGCACTAGTCCAGTTCTGTTGTCGGCGGTGAGGTCGCTACCAATACCATGGACAACTAGATCTACGTCTCTTGTATCGTTATCACCACCCGTCAGTAAAACATACTCTCCGGGTGTGACATAAATGCTCAAAGTCTCTGATTCTCCCGAGCTTAGAGAGCCGTCCCAGCTAGGGACGTTGTCTAAGTTATAGATTTCAAAACCGTCGTTAGCAAGTCTGTCTCCCATATTTCTATAGGCTTCAGTTGTGTAAGAACGCTGTGCCAGTACAGTATTGTATTCGGCTGTATTAGAATCCAAGCTGTCTGGAGAATCTGCGGCAAAGGCATTCGAGGGGGAAAACATCATCAGCCCCGCAAAAGAAAAGCCAGCCAGCCGACGAAAATTGTTAAGGAGTGACATATTGATGGTCCGAAGTGGTTGCAAAAAATGGGTTACAAGCAGCCTGATTCATGCCTTAATTAACATAAAAGACATGAAGTAAATACCCGGACAGTGCAAAGTTTCTTCAGGTATGGAGGACTTGGTGAGCGACTCTAACGCTACCGGCTTTCTGCCCATTGGCTCAAATCCAAAACCAAAATGGGTACAGTTTACTGTCTAGAAGTTCATCAAACTATGTAAAACAAGCCGATTATCCTAGATTTACGAGGAAGCATCGGCTTGTTTGTCAAGACAGAATCTTTAATTCTTTTGTAGAAAACTATGAACTTTCTTAAAAATCCCTGCAATCCATATAAATTCAAGGTTTTATCTGTTCAGATGGACCAAGTACCCCTTAGAATGGGGCAGTAAAAATCATGAGGTTTCGGGGGTTTCAGCGATTGCTGTGCTACTCTCCTCATACAAACTTTAAATTTTGCCATCGGGCAATGTGTAGTCCACGTCGATCAAAGTAATCCAATCATCCGCCAAGGAGATAAGCATGAATAAAGGTGAACTCGTCGATACAGTTGCAGAAAAGTCCTCCGTGACTAAAAAGCAGGCTGATGCAGTCATTTCAGCGGCTGTAGAGTCCATTATGGAAGCCGTGTCTAAAGGTGAAAAGGTGACGCTAGTGGGCTTTGGGTCATTTGAGCCACGGGCCCGTAAAGAGCGCGAAGGCCGCAATCCTAAGACTGGTGATACCATGGTCATTCCAGCGACCACGGTGCCTGCTTTCTCCGCAGGTAAGCAGTTTAAGGAGATGGTGGCAGGTAAAAAGAAGTAGGTTTTTTAACCGAGATGACTTCATGTCTAGACCGGTTCACGGGGGGAATTTGGCTTGGGCCGCTCGGCTCGCACAGTGTACTCCTGCTGAACTGCTAGATTTTTCAGCCAGTATTAGTCCGCTCGGGCCGCCTCGCTCTGTCAGTGAGGCGATTCGGGCGGCTTTTTCGTCTGTGGAGGCTTACCCCGATCCAGACTATGGTGAGCTGAGAGGGGCGATCGCTCATCACCATCACCTCTCTCCAGACTGCGTACTGCCTGGCAACGGTGCGGCGGAACTGCTCACCTGGGCCGCCCGCGACCTCTCTGAGCTATCGGGCGGCTGCTGGCGTCTAACACCCACTTTTCGCGATTACGACCGGGCACTCGGGGCGTTTGGCTGCGAGCTGATTGACCTGCCTTTGCTAGATCCGCAGCAGGGCTGGATTGACGATTGGGAGAAGTCGCTGCCGCAAACCGACCTCAGCCAATGCGGTCTCCTGCTGAATAATCCTCACAATCCAACCGGCGCACTCTTCACCCGAGCAAGGCTGCGGCCTTTGCTTTCGCAGTTTGGGCTGGTCGTCGTCGATGAAGCATTTATGGATTTTTTACCGTCAGCGCGATCGCAGAGTGTGATTGACTGGGTGAGCGAGCTGCCCAATCTGGTGGTGATTCGCTCGTTGACTAAGTTTTACAGTATGCCGGGGGTGCGGTTGGGGTATGCGATCGCACCCCCCGAAACCCTCCAGCGCTGGCAAACCTGGCGCGACCCCTGGTCTGTAAATGTGCTGGCAGCAGCAGCGGGCACAGCAGCTATCCAAGACACCGATTTTCAGCAGCAGACCTGGGCCTGGCTGACAGCGGCCAATGCCCAACTCTACGAAGGGCTATCTGGTTTACCAGGGCTTTCCCCCCTGCCGGGCTGTGTGAACTTTTTGCTGGTCGCCTGTGAGATGTCGGCAACGGCACTACAAACCGAGCTGCTTCAGCGCCACCAAATTTACATTCGCGACTGTATGAGTTTTGCGGAGCTGGGCGATCGCTATTTTCGCGTCGCCGTCAAAACCGCAGCGGACAATCAGCGACTGCTCGACGCCATAGCCGATGTGCTACCCGATTTGGAAGTCGCTGATGCCTGCTGACTACGATTTGGTGATTTTAGGTGGCACGGCTGAAGGTCGAACAGCAGCACTGACGGCGGTGGGATATGGCGCTCGGGTGGCGCTAGTAGAGCCCCCTGGATTGTTTGCCCAAAGGCAGCAAGAGCGCTTTTTGCTCCAGGGCTTACAGGAGCTAGGAGAAAGTGCTCAGCGGCAGGCCGTTAGCGCGTATTTTGGGCAGTCTGGCGCACCTGTTTCTAGTCTGGACTGGGCGGCGCTGTTGGAATGGAGTGCGATCGCTGCTCAAACTCAGTTAGCAGAGCGATCGCCAGCCGTTATGAGTGCTAGCGGTGTGGATGTCATTCCAGAGCGGTATCGACGGCTATCGCGCCAGCTGGTGGTGACGACGGCCTATAGGCGACTGAGCACGCGGGCGGTTTTGATTGCGGCTGGGACGGTGCCAGTGGCGCTAGAATCTCTATCTAGGTTGAGGGCGCTGCCTGAAACCGTGAAAATTGTCGGCGGCTCTCCCCAAGCTATTCTGTGGGCAGAGGCTTTTTGCTCGCTGGGCACTCGGGTGACGCTGGTCGCTGAGCGGTTTTTGCCTAGTGTGGATGGAGATATTCGGCGATTGGTGCGATCTCAGCTGATCGCATCGGGCGTAATGCTCTATCAATTCGATAATCAGCAGACAACCCCCGACTGCACATTAGCGCTGGAGCCTTATCGGGCAGCCATCGCCTTGCCGGGTTTTGTTTATGGCCGACCCAGAGCACGTCCTTTGAAGGTCAACCGTCAGTTACAGACGGCTCACCCTCGTGTGTTTGTCTGTGGCCCTGTATTGGGGGGTGCGATGGATGAGGCGATCGCTGAGTATGAGGCTAAGGTGGCGGTACGGAATGCGCTGTTTGTGCCTGGTTGCCGGGTGGATTATGGGACGATCGCTCAAAGACATCACCGATTTGCCAGCGTGGGTTTCACTCAGAGTCAAGCACAGCAGCGGTATGGCGGTGCGACTCAGATATGGACAGCCAGCAGCGCTAACAGCACTGATTTGAGCCAGCCCGACCCTTCCCCCCTCCATTGCAAGCTAGTCTGCGTCAACCAACGGCTGTTAGGCATTCATCTACTCGGTTCCGGGGCCAGTGAGCTAATCTACCCGCTAGCCTCCATGATCGGTAAACCTGTCAAAGCGTTAACCAATGCTGATCGCTTTCCTTTCTCTCCTAAAACCGCTCAAAATCTAGCAGATCTGGTTTGCTCAGCGGCTGGTCAGTCACAGCAATCTCGCTGGCAGATTGGGCACTGGCGACGAGACTGGGCAGAAAACTGGTTCAACTGGCGACGCAGCAGATGAAAATTTTTCTTAGTAGCTGAACGGCAAACCAAACAGTTTGCACGCTTCGGGAAAAACTGTTGTCGCTGGAGAAGATCCCGAGTTGATTGATGCTACAGCAGCTAAAGCCAGCTATAATTTTGAGGTAGGAAGGTTAACACTATTACCCTATTTTATCGACCTGGTTTTTTAGCGACTCTGCTAAGTTCTATGAGTGACCTACACATCGAAGCGAGCGTTCGCTATCTCACCAATAACGCTGGGGAGAAAACCGATGTGCTGGTGCCTGTTGAGATTTGGGCAAAGATATTGAAAGCGCTTGAGATAGACAGTGGCCTGAGTACTATTGATGAGCAGGAACCCGTCAGCCAAATTTTAGCCGACCTTCAGGCAGCGGTTCAGCAAGCAAAGCTCGGGCAAACGGCTCCCGTCTCAGAACTTTGGGACGATATTGATAGCCTGTCATGACTGAGGTTAGCTTTACGCCTGCTTTTAAGCGCAGGCTCAAAGCGTTAGCCAAGCGATATCGAAAGATTCAGACCGACATTCAGCCGATTATTGACGAACTGCAAAAGGGAAATTTTGTAGGTGATCGCCTGTCTGGAAACGCTATAGCTGCTTTTAAAGTTCGAGCTAAAAATAGCGACGTCCCTGTAGGTAAGAGCGGTGGCTACCGACTGATCTATCAAGTTCACTCACCCGAAAGCGTTTCTCTGCTGTTGATCTACGCCAAATCTATGCAAACAGATGCTAGTCGAAGGGAGATAGAAGAGGCTATCCAGCAGATTCTAGAGGAGTAAAAAGCGCTGCTTCGTACCAAGGTCTGGGCCAAACCAATGGAGACAAGCGCTCAAGTCAGTCAACTATTTGACTATACTGCTTTTCATAAGCCCTATCTTACGAGTTCCCATGCCTTTGTTTGAAAGTGCAATTGGCGGTATTGCCGTTTCCCTGCTCGACCAAGCGGTAAAGGCGGGGCGGTACATCACGAAAGAAGGCAAGAATGCTTACAGTAAGGTGCAGGATGAGCAGCGAGTTATTGCTGCTTCTAATGCGTATATTGACAACTATCTCAAGCGGCACTGTCAGATCAAAATTATGCCGGGGCTGATGAAGGAGCCCGTAGATTTAGAGTCTATTTATACCGCCGTTAAGCTGCTGAATGATCGGAGTATTCGGCTCTTTGCTGGGTTAGAGGAGTTAGAGAGTACCTACCGGGCTCGGGGAAGACGGGGCTTTGGGGGTGGCGATGCAGAGCGGCTCAAGGGCATGGATATCGCCGATAGCCAGCAGTTTTTGATGGTGCTGGGCGGGCCGGGTATTGGGAAATCTACTTTCTTGAGAAAAATTGGCTTAGAGACGTTGAAGAAGGAAGGGCAGCTTCAGCGAGAGTGTATTCCTGTCTTTTTGGAACTGAAAAAGTTTAGAGAAAAACAGATTGACATTAAGCAGAAGATTGTTGAAGAATTTGAAATATGCAAATTTCCAGCAGCTGAGATGCTGGTAGACTCTGCGCTGGAGCAAGGAAAGTTGCTGGTATTGTTCGATGGATTGGACGAAGTACCCTTACAAAACCTCAACTATGTCGTCGAGCAGATTGAAGACTTTGTAGATGTGCACGACAGCAATAGCTTTGTTGCCTCTTGTCGGATTGCGGCCTATCGCAGCAGCTTTCGCCGCTTTACTGATGTCACCATCGCCGAGTTTGACGACGAGCAGATAGAGCAGTTTATTGATCGTTGGTTTAGCTCCGCAGAAGATAAAACGCTCAAGACCGCTGAGAAATATCGTGACCTGCTGTTTCAAAAAGAACACGAAGCGACAAAAGAGCTGGCGCAAACGCCGCTGCTGCTGACTTTTCTTTGCCTGGTGTACGACCGTGAACAAACCCTGCCGACCAAGCGCAGCACGTTGTATGAACGTGCTCTAAACATCATCCTGCACGAATGGTCTGCGCAAAAGCGTATAGAGCGAGACCCGATTTACGAAGGCTTTCATCCAGAGTTAGAGAAGCTGATGCTAGCGAAGGTTGCTTATGACAGCTTTAAGCAAGACCAGCTCTTTTTCTCTAAAGATGCGGTTACTGATCGGATTGCGGACTTTCTTTCAGATACACTAGATGCGCCAAAGCATCTGGATGCATATAAAGTTTTGACTGCCATTGAGGAGCAGCAGGGAATTTTGGTAGAGCGGGCAGCTGATGCCTATTCTTTCTCTCACCTGACCCTACAAGAGTATTTAACGGCGCTGCATATTGTAGAAACTCAGAAGGAACATGAGCTAGTTACAGAGCATCTGATAGATGAGAGCTGGCGTGAAGTTTTTCTACTGGTGTCGGGTTTGATGTCAAATCGGTCGGCTCAGCTTTTGAACGCAATCGACAAGCAAGTAAGGACTTATATTAATTCGTATCCGAAGCTTGAGAAGTTGGTGGCTTGGGCTGCTGTGAACAAAGCGGGGCCTTCGGAACTATCCCAACGGGCGGCTATGTTGGTGATCGCCCTCGCCAGCGCCAGAGCCATCGACATTGCCAGAGTCATCGATATCGACATCGATAGAGCCATCGACATCGATAGAGCCATCGACATCGCCATCGACATTGCCAGAGCCATTGACATCGCCATCGACATTACCAGAGCCAGAGCCTTTGCCAGCGACAAAGCCAGAGCCAGCGACAAAGCCTTTGCCAGCGACAAAGCCAGAGCCAGCGACAGAGCTATCAACAGAGCCTTTGCTTTCGCCAGCGCCAGCGCCAGCAAGCATCATTTTCTAAATGCTCAAACTTTTGAACCAATTGCAACCAGTCTCTTGAACCATAGACAGACCACTCCCAGCTATAGCTCTTCGCCTGACGAGTGGCGGAGGTGGAGTGATCAGCTTCAGCTTATTTGGTTGGAGGCTCTAAAGCTGGATATAGACGCCATCACCTTCTCCGACAGAGAAGTAGAATCGCTCAAGGACTATCTCTATGCTAACGAGCTACTCATCCGTTGTAAGGAGTCGGCCATTCGTGTGTCTCGCAGTGAGTGGGCAGCGCTAGAGCAGCGGCTGCTAACCATAGACGCGGAGCAGCAATCGATCAATGCTGAGTAGCTAATCATTAAGCAATAGCAATAAACCATCAAGGCTTAGCAGCAAATTATTAAGCAATAGCCCTAAACCATTGAGCAGTAGCAGCAAATCATTAACTCGACAGTCCGAAGTTTCTGTTGAAGAACTAGGCGGCTAAAGGCGTTTGTTGCTGGGTTTCAGGCGGCTTGAATTTGGCGGCGAGTAATTTAGCGAGAAGTAGAGTAGGCCTACGTTTCGATAAAACCATCGGCTGTAG
>JBBSNR010000093.1:0-9214 GCA_038260635.1 Phormidesmidales cyanobacterium | reverse complement strand
TCCGAGAGCCAGGCTCGCAGTCCCTCATTGAGCAAGATGTTTTTGGTGTAAAACGTCTCAAATTCAGGATCTTCAGCCGCTCTAATTTCCTGACTGACAAAGTCATAGGCCCGCAGGTTAAAGGCTAGACCCGCCATACCGATTGCACTCATCCACAGTCCCGCTACCGGCACAAACAGCATAAAGAAATGCAGCCAGCGCTTATTGGAAAAAGCAATGCCGAAGATTTGAGACCAGAAGCGATTGGCAGTCACCATCGAATAGGTTTCTTCCGCCTGGTCAGTGGCAAACCCTGAAAAGGTATTTTTGCCGCTGGTATCTTTGAACAGCGTATTTTGCACCGTCGCCCCGTGAATGGCACAGAGTAACGCGCCGCCAAGTACGCCAGTAACCCCCATCATATGAAAGGGGTTCAGGGTGTAATTGTGAAATCCCTGGAAGAACAAAAGGAATCTGAAGATAGCGGCGACGCCGAACCCCGGCCCGAAAAACCAGCTCGACTGGCCCAGCGGATAGATTAAAAACGTGGCGCAAAAAACAGCAATGGGCGCTGAAAAGGCGATCGCATTATAAGGCCGAATACCGATTAGCCGGGCCACTTCAATCTGCCGCAGCATAAAGCCCATCAGCCCGAGGATGCCGTGAAAAGCAGTAAATGTCCACAGGCCACCGATCTGGCACCAGCGGACAAAGTCCCCGTTAGCCTCTGGGCCCCACAGCAGCAAGAGAGAGTGCCCCATACTTTCAGCGGGCGTAGAAACCGCCACCGTTAGCACATTGCAGCCTTCTAGATAAGACGTTACCAGGCCGTGGGTATACCAGGAAGTGACAAATGTCGTGCCCGTAAACCAGGCACCAATTGCCAAAAAGGAACAGGGAAACAGCAGCAGCCCTGACCAGCCAATAAATACGAAGCGATCGCGCTTCACCCAATCATCAAGCTCTTTTGCCCAGTCTCTGACCGGACTGAGAGTCCCTACCGAAATCGTCATTAGAATGTCCTCGAATTCTATAGTTTGCTCTACAGCTTACTGCTGCCAAAAGAGACTAAGCGGCTCTGCTAACGCTGCGGTCTTTGAGGCCAAAGTAAGAGGGCCCCGGCTTCACCAGCTCCTGAATAATCTGATCGAAGTAGGGCAAGACCGCCTCTGCGTCAGATTCGTCAAGCAGGTCAACCATCTCAGCCCGAAGACAGCGCAAATACTGCAAAATATTGCCTAAGGGAATGCCGATATTGGTGTACAGCTCTTTCATACCCAACAGGCCAATCTCTCGGAGTGGAATATCGCTCCCGGCCAGCACGCAGTAGCTCACCAGGCGAATGTACCAGCCCATGTCTCTTTGAGCGGCCTCAGTTTTACGACGGCTGCCGCTGTTACTGGGCGTTCTTGGGCAAATCTGCCAAAACTGGCGAGTGCCGCGTTCTACAATCGTTGGAGCCTGTTCTTCGATTGTTTTAGCCAGCCGAATCCGATCTGCGCCGGTTTTGCAAAAGCTCCGAATCATTCGCAGCTCGCCTGGCGAAGGATAGCGCAGCTCCTCATCAGCGTTGAGAATAACCTGTTTGACGATGCTCATAGCTTTGATTTTTAGGGTGAATTTGGACGCC
This sequence comes from Phormidesmidales cyanobacterium, assembly GCA_038260635.1. Classification (GTDB taxonomy): domain Bacteria; phylum Cyanobacteriota; class Cyanobacteriia; order Phormidesmidales; family Phormidesmidaceae; genus Phormidesmis. The sequence goes on along the minus strand of JBBSNR010000093.1, from coordinate 7,605 downwards.
GCCGAACCAGCTGATATGGATGCGATAGTCAAAGGGGTTGTTTGAGGGAGGACGAGACAGTTGTCTTATCTTTGTTTCTTTTTGTCGTCCGGCGGACGTTTTCTGTTGAGAGGGAATCATTTTGGATACTGAGAGATACGTAAAAGCAATGGCCAGCCAGATCCGGGTTAACCCTGACTGGTGGTCTCAAGCTGGACTGTCTGAGTGTCGGGTTCCTGCTGAGTGTCCGGTTCCTGCTGAGTACCGGGCTCTTTGGCGACTGATTTATCTGAGTTGCTAGGCTCCAAATCAGGCGCTGGAGACTGACCGTTATGCGGAAATCGGTCTTGTGAGGTCTGGGCTAATGCGAGCTGTCTGCCGTCAGCAGGCGATCGCTCGTTCTCCGCAGGTGGCCGGTAGCTCATCATGTATTCCGCTACAGTCGGCGGATTTTCGCGGGGTTTTGACCAGGCAACCGGGCCTTGGGGCGATCGCAAAGCCACCGCGCGCGGCGTCACATAGCGCTCATAGGGCACCGTATCTTCACCAAATGCCTTGATGTAGTCATCGCTGTCTAAAATGGCATCGACCAGCGCGTAAAATCCCTGGCGACCGCAAATGTCGTAGTATTGGTTGGTCTCTCGCCGCCCATAGGTAGGCCGTCCCAGTAGCCGCCGATGAATCACTTCAGCTGCCTTGGTAACGTAAAGGCTCTCCCAATAAGCGCGACGAAACGCCTTGGACTTGGCCAGCTGACGCACAAATTCTCGCACGGTGATCAGCCCGCCTTTGAGCCGAGTTTCGGCGACCGTATGGCGCTGACTCTCTAACACTTCACGACCAAACACCTGACGATAGGCCGCCAAAATCACCGCTTCAACAGAATGGTGGGTGCTGTTAGAGCTAGGCGGCTCAGAGGCAGGCCCAGCGCCATTTTGACGGTTAGCCAGTAGCCGATGACTGCCGGCTGAAGTAGGCAGCGAGAAGACATGCTCTACAGAACCGAGAACGTGGCCTAGATCGGCATGACCGTTTGCATGGCCTTTTTTCTCTCCGGTACTGATTAAGATCCGGCGGCTGTCTTCGCTAAAGTGAGCAGGCTGGGGCTGCGGATGACGATCTTCGTGAGAGAAGATTGCGCCAAACTGAATCTCCAACGGATCGTTGCCCGCACCATAGGGATGCTGGTTAGGCAAGGGCTGTTGGTACCCAGCAAAGGTCGTAATAAACTGAGGCACTTTGCGAACCGGTGCGCTCTGCTTAAACAGATCAAGCTGCGGCCCCCAGTTGCGGCATTCTTGAGCTTCCGAACCTAGCCCTCTCAGATAGGGGACTGTCTCTTCGCCAAAGTAATCCGCATATTCCTGAGAGTCTATAAAAGCATCTACTACAGCCGGAAAGCCTTTGTCAGCCAACAGCTCAAAGCAGGTTTGGAACTCTTCTATGCAGCTCAGCCCTCTGCCCAAAAAGTGACGGCAGGCCAGCTCAATGCTGCGGCTGAGGCTATAGGGTTCATAGAATAGCTGCCGGTAAAGCCGCGATTTGCCGAGCTGACGCACAAACTCTTGCATCGACCCCTGGTCGCTTTTTACCTGCGAAACCATTTCCGCTAAAGCCGCATCGTATAGCCCGGCCACATCGCGCTCAAAGACCTGTCGATAGGCCGCTTTAATGACCTCGTCTTTTTCAATGTCGGGTAGGCCGTGCTTCATTGCCCATCGCGGTTTGGCATTGCCTTCATAGCTCTCGGGCAGATATAGACCCTGATGGTGTTTTGAGACGCCAGGCCGCAGTCGGTCGGTGGGTTTTTCGACCTGGTAGTCGGCAATCAGCACATCGAAGTACTGCTTTACCAGCGTCGCCGCCGCTGATTCGGTGGGAAAATAGGAGAGCGCTTTCCACTGCATTTCCCGCAGGGAAACCGTAGTCGCTAGGGTGACATCTTCTGGGATGACCCCTCGTAGCCCTCTAGTATTAACCGTGATGATGCTGGTGTCACCGGCTACGATTGCGTAGGTCACATACCGTAAAAACCAGCCCAGGTCTCGCATCGAGCGCTTCATCCGCACCGGGCCGTAGTCGGAGATAGTGATAGCGCGGAAGTTGGTGGGAACACTGGGCTTTCCACTAAAAAACAGCCCTTTAAGCCAGTCAATCGGACTGTTAGAAGGCGCGGCAGCCGCAGCAGACACGCCCTTGCTTTTTTGCTCTTTGCCAACTCTTTGCGCAGCAGACAGATAGTCCTCCGCAACGTAGTAGCCCGAACCCGGCAAACCCAACGGATCTTCTGGCTTTTCAAAGTAATCCATCGGATTGCCGCCGACGAAAATTCGCTTGGCACCAGCGGCCACAATGATGTCGGCCTGCTGAGCTAGCGTTTGCGCAATCTCTAGTCGCTTTAGGCCGCTCTTCAAGAAGGCTGCCAGTTCCTTCATCTCAGTTTGGTTGGGATAGCGATCGCGCTGCTGAGCCCCATCAATCACAGCCGTCGGCACAGTGCAATACTGCTGTGAATGGACAACTGGGCTCCCCCCATTAATCCGATCAGTCATAGCGGTCTCCAAATTCCAATAGATCCGATGTGTTCTTGGCGATACGTTCGTAGGAAGCCCGGTGCTAAGGCATTAGCCCCGCAATCAGGTAGTCAAAGTAAGGCCCGACTTCAGCCGCGTCTTCTAAGCTCAGCATCTCTAAGGTGACTTCTTTGAGCGCGCGCATACAGTCCGCCAGATTTCTCAGCGGCACGCCCAGAGAGCTGTACATCTCCTTAGCACCCCTCACACCGCTGGCCTCAAGCGGATCGACATCACCGACCGCCACCGAGTAGGAGATCAGCCGAATAAACCACGCCTGATCCCGCAGGCAAGAGGATTGAAACGTCTGATTATCCGTATGGCTAGGCGTTACTGGACAGCGCTGCCAAAACCGCTGACTGCCTTTTTCGACGATGGTCTGCACGTTGTTATTGAGAATAGAGACAATCCGCAGACGCTGTGGCCAGTCTTCAAAAAACAGGCCAATTGCATCGAGTTCTCCCCGAGAGAGATAGCGAACTTCGCGATCAGCATTGGCGATCGCCTGGGTAATGATGCTCATGATAATTATTCCACCGCAAGTCTTTAGCTCAGGCCCGTGCAAATATGGTCAAAGTAAACACCGATTTCGCGGCCCGCTTCAGCCCCTAGCATTTCGCTCACCACTTCTTTCATCGACTGAACAGCTCGCACGGTTGCCCCTACCGGCACCCCTAAAGAGTTATAAGTTTCCTTCAGTCCATTGAGCACCCGCTCATCTAAAATTGAGGCGTCACCCGCTAGCATGGCGTAGGTGCCATAGCGGAGGAAAAAGTCCATATCCCGGACACAAGCCGCATAGCGGCGGCAGGTATACATATTGCCACCAGGCGCAGTGATATCGGTATAGAGCAGCGCTTTAGCGACCGTTTTGGTGACAATCGTAGAAGCATTAGCGCTGATAGTCATCGCGGCCCGCGCTCGCAGGTCGCCGCTGCGAAAGTAAGACTGCAAATTGTCTAGCGCAGTGTTGTCTAAATACTTTCCTTGGGCATCGGAAGTGTTGATTAAGGTAGTGATGGCGTCTTGCATGGAGGGTCTCCTGGTAATGGATAAATCTGTATGAGATAGATCTTCTGTTAGATGGATCTGCTTATGACAGACTGCTTATGACAGACTGCCTATGACAGCGAGTGAATAATCAAGTCAAAGTACGCAGCGACTTCTTGAGCATCGTCTTCATTCAAAACAGCCATCGCTTCTTCTTTCAGGCAGCGCATACACTCTGCAATATTCCTGATAGGAATTTCCAGATTGTTATACATCTCCTTAATGCCGACAGTCCCAATATCTTCTATAGGCCGCTCACTACCCGCCAAAATGGCATAGGCAATCAGACGTACATACCAGCCTTGGTCACGCTGACAGGAGGCCGTCTTGCGATCATTGCCGCTGTTGCTAGGTGTATTTGGGCAGCGCTCCCAGAACCGCTGACTGCCGTTTTGAACAATTCGCTCCTCGTTTTCGGCTAGCGCTTTGGCAATGCGGATGCGCTGCTCGCCAGTTTTGACAAATTCCTGAAATACTCGAAGTTCCTTAGGTGCGGGATAGCGGGCTTCACTGTCAGCATTGAGAATTAGCTCGGTAACTATGCTCATGGATTGTCTACCCTTTAAAGAATATGATTCGCTGCTCGGTTTATATGAGAGCTGGCACAAGAATAGACAAGAAGAATGAAGAACCTATGAAATCTCAAGGCCAATCACCGATAGAAAACCGTTTTCTTTTCCTTCATGAGTTCTTCAGGCTCTTTCGCTAGATCTAATAGATGAAGCGATTGTCTTCAGTGTCCGTCTGTCATACCCCATCTTCGAGAATGGCCAGGAAATGGCCAGGAAATGGCCAGAAAGTAGCCAGACAGATCGCTTACATCAGCCATTCACAACCCATGCATTTGAGTGAAAAGATGAGATATAAAGCTTTTATAACGGTTGCTATAGCCCTGTGTTTCAGCGTATTGACTGCCTGTAGCACTGTCCCAAAGGTAGGTGACGGCTCACTGAGCTACGATGATATCAAGGGTAGCGGCCTGGCGAACAACTGCCCTCAGCTGACAGAGACCAACATGGATTCGATTGCGGTAGAGGCCAACCGGTCTTATCAGCTCAAAGGACTTTGCTTGCAGCCTGAGACATTTTTAGTTAAGCGATCGCCCCTAATGAAGCGTCAGGCAGGCAAATTTGTAGACAGTAAGCTGCTGACGAGATCCAGCTCCACACTCGACCAGATCAGCGGTAACTTGCAGACTGACCCCAGCGGCAATCTCACCTTCATCGAGCGCGGCGGGTTTGACTTTCAGCCTGTGACGGTGCAGATGCCCGACGGAGAACGGGTGCCCTTACTGTTTACTATTAAGGGGCTAGTCGCCAAATCTGAAGAGGCAGCCACCAAGCTCAGCCCGGCGACTCGTCTAGCAGGGACTTTTGAAGTGCCTCCCTACCGCACCTCTAGCTTTATCGATCCTAAAGGTCGAGGCTTAGCCGTCGGCTACGATGCGGCAGTGGGCATACCCGTTCAGGCAGACAGAGAAAAATTTGCCCGGCAAAACAACAAGGCTTTTGAAGTTGGCCAGGGACAGGTTGTCTTCCAAATAAACCGGGTGAATCGGGCGACCGGAGAAGTAGCCGGTCAGTTTGAAAGCTTGCAGCCTTCCGATACTGACTTTGGGGCTAAAGAGGCGATGGCAGTCAAAATTCGCGGACAGTTCTATGGTCGCATTGAGCCGGAGATCGCCTGAGACACTGCCCTCACTTTTTTTAAGCTGCGGCAAGTAAAGTTCACCATGGAGAAGCATGAAGATGGATATACCCGGCACGTTAAGCCTAGAGCAAGAGCTTGAGCTACAGCTCTTTAAAGAACAGGCCAGAAGACTGTCTCTTGATCAGGCTCAAAGATATGTCGTCGAAATCATGAGGCAGATGATGATTAGAGACAATCTAGTCGATCATCTGTTGACAACGGCCAAGCTACCTGAGAGACGGTATTCTCAGGCAATTTTCTTCCAGGCAAAACCTTTTTGATAGAGAGCAATTAGCGCCGTACTTGCAATGTGTTACCGAAATAGTCCCTATAGATATAGAAGAGATGGTGAAAGTGTTTTTCCCTTTAAAGAAGATTTTGGCTGGCATGGTGGTGATCTACACGGTCTTGATGGTTTTGATGTTAGTTTTTTGGCAAATGGATGGCGCGATCGCCGTTCAAATTGACCCGGCCACTCGCACTGTCCCCCTCAATACTTCAGGCGAATCTGTCACCCTGACTATGAAGCAGCTCGCCGTCGGCCAGCGTAAGTTCAACAGCAGCTGCGCTCAGTGTCACATAGACGGAATGTCTAAAACCAACCCCGACGTAGATCTAGGGCCGCAAACCCTGGCAGCAGCCACTCCGGAGCGTAACAGTATCGAAGGCATCGTAGACTATCTCCACGAACCCACCACCTACGATGGCCTGAAGTCTCTAGCAGAGCTACATCCCTCCACCCTAAGGTCCGATCTCTTCCCTAGAATGCGGAATTTAACGGATGAAGACTTGACTGCGATCGCCGGATACATCCTCACTCAGCCCGCCATCGTCGGTGAACAGTGGTCCGGGGGCAAGCCGAAGCGATAGCGCTAAAGCCAATCCTGAAACCGCCAATCTTGAAGCCACCCATTCTGAAGCCGTGGTGGGCTGCGCAGACAATCAGGCATAATGGAAGATACATTATCTGCCCCCAGTCGCTCATGAGTCGCCGCATATTCGTTGGAGATGTTCATGGCCACTACGACGGGCTAATGCGACTGCTCGCTATGATTGCGCTGACCGCAGAAGACACCCTGCACTTTGTTGGCGACCTGATTGATCGCGGCCCCAAAAGTTCACAGGTCGTAGAATTTGTCCGGCAGAATAATCATCCCTGCGTTTTGGGCAACCATGAGCACCTGCTGATCAATGCCTTTCCCGATGAACACTCCGATATGGGCGCATTCCAAAGCTGGCTGCACAGCGGCGGCCAGCCCACGCTCACCAGCTACCCCAATACCGAAGCCCTACTAGAGCACGTTGAATGGCTTAAAACCCTGCCCCTCTATCTGGATTTGGGCGATGTTTTACTGGTTCATGCGGGTCTGAATCCCAAAAAATCTTTAGCCCAGCAGACCCAGATGGATCTCTGTTGGATTCGAGAGCCGTTTCACAGTCATGACCAGCCTATTTTTGCAGACAAACGTATTATCACGGGCCACACCATCACCTTTACCCTACCGGGGGTCAGGCCCGGCCAAATCGCTCAGGGCCCCGGCTGGCTAGATATCGATACCGGTGCCTACCATCCTAAAAGCGGCTGGCTCACCGCCGTTGATATCGATCACGATCTGGTTTTCCAGATCAACACGATTACTCAGGCCAAACGCATGACCACGCTAGAGAAAGCGGTCGCCCAGGTAAACCCTGCCGATATACGGTCTAAGCCTCAGTTTACTGCGCGCTAGCTGCTGTCTCCCGCTCCACAAAATCTGCCTTGAACTGTCCTGAGGTCGATCAAGCCAGAACAGTCTTGCCGGCAAAATAATCTTTCAACTGTTGAGCGTGATCGTGCGCCAGCCCTGCTGTGGGCAGCTCATGAATATGAAAGGCCTTCACCTCTATGACTTCGGCCTGGTCAAATATCTCAAAAGTACCTTCTACACTCGCTTCCAAAGCCACACAGACTGAGTGAAAGCGGGGGTCTCGGCCAGCGCTAGAATAAACGCCCACCAGCCTGCCGACCGTGATCAGCTTTAGTCCGGTTTCTTCAGCTAGCTCTCGTTTTGCTGCGGTGGCGATGTCCTCGTCCCAATCAACGATGCCGCCAGGCAGTCCCCACAGACCGCTATCGCGACGGCGGATCAGTACCAGACGACCATCGGGCAGCAGCGGAATCACACTGGTGCCCACAATCGGACGGCGCAGCAGCAGCCCTAGCAGCGTGCGCACCGGACGCAGTCCACGCAGCGGATGAAATTTCTTCGGCATGAGGCAGGGCATTTGAGGGCGGCAGATCCAATGATTAGCCTTTATTCAACGGGCGATCGCC
>JBBSNR010000092.1:0-9274 GCA_038260635.1 Phormidesmidales cyanobacterium | reverse complement strand
GATTCGCCTGAGGTGGGTTCGGGTGTGATGTTGCCCTCAAAGCGCCAGTCGTCGATGGTCGAAAGCCGCCACTGCTGACCGCGATGGTCGAACCCGGCAACTTCGAGGCCGATTGCCCGCCGCTGATCGGTCTCACCCTCTTGATGCAAGCGGATTTGAATCAGCAGACTGCGGCATTGAAACAGACGGCTCACCCCTGGAAAATGGAAGCCGATATCCACCGAGTGAGGATCGATCAAATCTTGGGTCTCCGGGTCGTTTGACCAGGGCTTGAGATCGGCGCGTAAGTCTGGCAGCTCAGACTTAAACAGCCCCACTGTCGCTGCAATCTTGCTGGCAAATTCAATAGTCGATGCCTGTTCTGCTGCGTTCACCCCACCTCACCGAGCCCTGCTGTTTTTCTGCTGCTTTATTGTAGCGACCCAATTTTAATAGATCGCTATACCCCTATCAAAACGTACAGATACAGCTACAGCTCAGAGGGGTACAGAAGGGCTACAGAGCCTGGCAAGTGGCTAGAATTGAACGGTCGTGATCGCTCACTGGCAGCTGATGAAAGCCAGCGATATTGAACGGCGCAGCCACTGTACCCTGCCGACTTGCCACCTCAGAGGTATCAGTATCGAGAGCGAGGGCGTAGCGATAGGTTTCTTGAGAGTCGCTGTTGGTGATGTTGAGCACTATCTGCTCGTTACTGATATGCCCCTGGGCGCAGTCGAAAGAGGACGAAGGCATATAAAACGCGCCCGTGATGCTGCCCGCCTGGGCCTCAAAAACAAAATAGGCTGTCTCCAGCTGATCGGGCACAGGCTGCTGACCGTATAGATAAACGCCATCGGCTGAGAAGGAAGCGGTAGCAGGACGCTGTAAGGCAGGTGAAGCTAGCTCTAGCTGGGGCTGTTCATTCCTGGGCTGAATCTGGGCTTGCAAAAGCCGCAGCCTCTCAAGTCGGGCCTGTTCTGATTGGGCCGCTTCGAGGCGAGCTTGTTGCTGACGGTCTCGTTCAAATCGGGTCTGTTCAAATTGGGCAGTAGTTTTACCCAGCTGATCTGGCTTTTGCGTAGCCGCTAGCATGGGCAACTGCGATCCGACAGAAGTCTCTATGTCTGCGTCGCCTAGCGGGTGGGATGCTTGGGCAGGCCCACTCAGACCGATGATCGCCGTTAGCAGTCCAGCGGATAGGCCCACTCGGATGAAAGGGCTGACCCACCAATATGGGCTGCCTGATCGCCGGGTCTGTATGGGCGATCGCCCGGCGATCGCCAACTGCAGACCTTGCACTTTAAGTAATACCACCATTTATTAAACCCCTCATCCTGATCAGCAAAGTGGGCAGTTTGTTTCCTTAGCCATATTGCCCAAGCTTTTGAACAAAGCATGGACGGTAGCCAGCATTAACGTATACAAATAAAATTACGAACAGAAGAAACTTGCCGTCGCAGCCCACTACGGCTCTATACATCTAACTGTAAGCGAGTGGGTCAACGCTAAGATACGCCCCTATGAGAAGCCTTAATATCTCTTGTTATAAGTAAACAGGCTTTTAAGAGTGTGTAACTTCAATGCACCTAACAAGAGACTGGACGACCATTTCAAGTTATATTAATAGAGTTTTCAAATAAACTGCATCGGTAATTCGGTAATTTGCTGGCGACTTTGGCTACTGTGCCGCTACGAAAAATTACCCTGGTAGTAGGCGCGAACGATGCTATTCAAAAAACGCTACGGGAGCTTTTAACATTAGAATCGCTGAGCCATAGCATCAACACCCCAACATGCTAAAAGCTGCTATTTAAAGCGTCAATAGCTCACGATACCGAATACCACAAACTTTCCTGGGTTAAGACCGGTCAACTTAGATCAGTCAGCTTAGACCAGCTAATTTAGATTGCCTATAGAAGATTGCCTATAGAACGAATTTGGCAAAGAGGGTATGGTAGTTACCTGACTTTAAGCAGTGTGATAGGAGGCTGAATGGAGGCACACGCTCCAATTTTGCCTGACATCGACGGGCCGTTCAAGCTTTTACTATTCATTGATAAGCGACCAAATTCGACTGAGCAAGTCCGGAGAATTCGCAGCTATCTTAAAAAGCTGCCCGGCAGCGAGCAGATTGGCTTAGACATTGTAGATGTGACCAATCAGCCCTACCTGGCCGAGCATTTTAAGCTGGTGGCTACGCCAGCCCTGATCAGGGTAGCCGCAGACACCCACCAAATTTTGGCGGGCACTGATATTGCTAAGCAGCTAGCGCACTGGTGGCCGCGCTGGCAGCGAGCAGCTGAGGAGCAACTGGCCCAACGACCTAATGGTAGCCAAAGCGCACCAAACGGCTCATCCAACAACGCCTCGAACAACGATGGCATTGTCGTAGATGCCGTTGCGCAGTCTACAGAAATTCTGCATTTGTCTGATGAAATTTTTCGACTCAATCAGGACAAAGAAGCACTGAAGACACAGATAGCCTTCAAAGATCGGATCATTGCGATGATGGCTCACGACCTCCGCAATCCGCTGACAGCCGCCTCTATTGCGTTAGAGACCCTGGAGCTAGCCTATGGCCCTGATAGGCAGCGGGCAGAGAAGTTTACACCCGAGCTAATTGCCCATCTGCTGAAAAGTACTAAGGTCCAAATTCGCACTATCAATAGGATGATCGCTGAGATTTTGCAAGCAGCTAAAGGGCCTAGCGCTAATCTGCAAGTTTCTCCTCAAGAGCTAGATTTGCAGGTGCTGTGCGCTGTAGTCATGGACTCTTTTCAAAATAAGCTGGCTCACAAAAAGCAGCACATTGAGGCCGATATTCCACAGGACTTGCCTCACGTGTATGCCGACGCTGACCGGGTGCAGCGGGTTTTAACTAATCTGATTGATAACGCCATTAAGTACACCCCGGCGAATGGTCAGATTGGGATTGCGGCGCTGCATCGTACGACCGAAAAAGTGCAGATTAGCGTTCGAGATACTGGTCCCGGCATTCCTCAGGGCAACCAGCAGCTGATATTTAAGGAGGATTTTCGGCTGAAGCGCGATCGCACTAAAGAGGGCTACGGTTTGGGGTTAACCCTGTGTCAGCGCATCGTTCGCGCCCACTATGGGCAGATCTGGGTAGATTCTAAGCTGGGGGAAGGCAGCTGCTTTCATTTCACCCTGCCGGTCTACAGGGGCTAAGCAATCAGCCTTGATCAGGGCTCCCTTCGATTAAATTCGCTTTCATCTCGGCAAGCTGAGCATCGACATTGCCCTGGCCTTCCAGCTGAGCAAACTGGCTTTCTACAGAATCTGTGTTGAGTTCGCTGGTCGCTTCAGCTTGAGCTTCTAAATCGAGCACCCGCGATTCCATTTGCTCAAAGGCTCCGAGCGCGCTAGCGGTACCCACTTTGCCAATCATTTCATTGATCCGAGCGCTGGACTGGGCAGCCCTGGCCCTGGCAATGTACATGTCTTTGCGAGTGCGAGCATCGGCAATCTTGCGCTCTAGAGTGCCCATGTTGGATTTGAGCCGTTGGACAATGTCTTTTTGCTCTGCAATCTGAGCGCTTAGCGTTTGTGCGCTTTGGGCATAGGTTTGCCTGCGGGTAAGCGCGTCGCGGGCGATCAGTTCGTCTCCTTTTTGGAGGGCGAGCTGGGCGCGGTTGTACCATTCTTCGGCGGTGCGAGCCGCTTGCTCAGACTGTCTCTCAGTGCGCTTTTGGGTAGCGATCGCCTGAGCAACCGCCTGTCGCAGTGAGACTAAGTCACCCTGCATATCTATCACCGCCTGCTGCAAGACTTTTTCCGGGTCTTCAGCGCCGCTAATAGCCTGACTGAAATTGGCTCGAACCAGGCGAGAAATCCGATCTAGCAGTCCCATAAGCTGGCCCATAAGCTGACGAGGAGTCAGTGAACTTACCTGACTAGCAGCATAGCAAGCTTCTGATTTGACTGTCGCTTCGCTGCGTCGAGTCGCCTGGCCGCCAAAGAGCACCCCGTAAAATGCATAGTTAAATGCGCTGCTGCAAGTGCGCTATGGGGCCTGATCTCATTCAGCAGTTGGGCCGTAGACCTGAGCGCTAATTCCCTGCGCTTTGAGATCGGCAATAAACTGCTGAGCAGATTCTGGATTGTTAAAAGCCGCTAGCTGGACGCGATTGCCATCAGCGAACTGGCGAACAAAGGCAGCATCAACTGCTTTGCGGATTTCAAACAGATCTTGCTCGGTTGAGAAAGGAACGGTGACGTAATACGTGAGGCCAGTAGGAACCGCCGCAGCCTGGATTCCGGTTGCCGCAGGACTTTGACCATCGCTGGCAATCGGTGGGAGCACCGTTCCAGAAGAGGGAGCTACGGGCAGCGACTGCGGATTGGCCGCCGACTGTGGCATAGTCTGCGGCATATTTAGAGCGCTCAGGTTCTCTAGATCGAGATGGATAAATTCACTTGCCGATAAGTCTGGGCCAGGGGGATCGAAGGCTATTTGAGCAGCTGGGGCGATCGCCTCAGCTCCCCCTTGCAGTCCATCGGCTAACTGCTGAACCACCCTCGGATTAGAGATCGCATAGCTAGCGCCCAATCCGGCTATCAGCCCGAAAAAGCCTAAAGTTGCCCCCACTAAGAGCGAAACCGTTTTACGCTTATGCTGCGTCAGGTTAACGGGCTCAGGTAAAGCAGGAACTTCTCTCAGACTCTCAATCAGTTCTTCAGAAGATTCCAGGTAGCCGCTAGTCATAAACGCGCCGCTAGTGCTGCCGGGCAGCGGGCCGTGGGTGCCTGCGGCTAGCGCCTCGCCGACAGAACCTGTCAGTGCGGCGCTGGTTACTGCGATCGCCCCTCGATTCAGGTCAGCTTTTTGATCTAAACCGTTATCCACGGAGGCCGCTTGAGCCAACAGCTTCCGATTCGGCGGCAGTGCGGGCACCGGCACCGCTACTGTAGGGACACTGGCAGGTAAATCGACACCATCTACATCGAAAGCAGCGTCTTCCAGGTCGGCGAATAAGTCATCACCAGCTGAGCTGGTGATAGGACGACGACGATAGCGATTTAGCTCGGACTCTAAGCTAACGGTGAGGCTACCCAAAACAGCCCGCAGCTGCGGGGGCAACCCAGAAGATCGCTGATCTGCTATGGCGATCGCTTGAGTAGAGGTCATTGGCTAAGCCATTGGATGAATCAAAGTATATTAATCAGAGACAACCGGTGAAATCAACAGCAATGATCACTAGGTTTTGTCCAAGCATTAGTCAGCAGTTTTTACGGGATATCACCCAATCTTTTAAACTGCTTAATTGTTAAGAAACCGTCGCTGAGAAATGAGGCTCTAAGAAATCAGGCTTCAAAAAATCAGGCTTTAAAAAATTAGGAAGGCAAGCAAATTACGGCTCATGGCGTTAGAAAACTTAAACGGATTGATTAAGGGATTAGAGAGTCAAACAAGCTGGCAAGTGCAGCAGCAGTTTCGACTGGTGTTAAAGCACTGGCCCCAAGCAGTAGGGGTTGCAGTAGCCAGGCAGACTCGCCCGGTCAGCATTCAGCGCTCAGTCCTCTACGTTGCAGCGGCTACCGCAGTCTGGTCGCAGACCCTTTCCTATGAGCGCTTCAAAATTTTGCAAAAGCTCAATCGCTACCAGCCTCAGCCTTTGAAGAATATCCGCTTTTCAACGGCTCAGTGGGCTCAGCCTGAATCTTTGGCCACATCAGATCAAGAGACCATGCGGCATCCTAGCTACGTCGGTAATGTGCCCGTTTTGCCAGCGATCGCCCCTCAAACACCTGACGCAGCCTTCCAACGATGGGCCCATACCATACAGCAAATGCAGACGGCTCAAGCCCTATGCCCCCAATGTCGCTGCCACTGTCCACAGGGCGAACTGGACAGATGGGCAATCTGCGCTCTGTGCGCCGCTAAACAGTGGCATTAGACGGGCTTATGGAATTAGGCATTTGGACTGATCGCCGAGACCATCACCTGGCTAATCGAATGTAGGGTGTATTTACCGCAAACTTCAGGGATTGAGAATCTATCCTTAGAGCGCCTTACAAAAGTGAATCTATCTACTAAGAAAGATTACGGATCTATTCACTTTAAACAAATGCAAGCTGTCTGCACAAACCGATCACAAAGCGGTGATCTCCAAACATATTGCCCCGGTAGAATTTGCTACAGCCCTTACAGACAGCGTGTATCGCTTCTTGAAGAAAATCTGAAGAAAACCTAAAGGTCAAAGCAGTGCCGATGTCTCTTGTTCTGCCTTTCCCATCAATAGATCTGGGTTTCGTAACATTCGGAATTGATTTTCTCAGTTAAGCCATGATGAAGAAGTAATTCATAGATTTTAAGAATACAACTATGACCGCTTCAAAGTGTGGCACATCTCGCTGTGGACTATGTCGCTTTTATGTTCATGAAGGGCGACGTGGCGGTCAGTGTAGCCAGCTGAATACACCCGTCAATTCTCGGTGGAAAGCCTGTTGTTTAGCAGTTTCACCTTTTGAAACAGCACCTCAAGATACCGCTGAGCAGACAGCGGGGATCATGGGGTGGTCAGCATCTACGCTCGTCACTCGCTCCACTATCTCCCCGATCAGAGCGACATCGGCTGCTGTCTATTCATGAGCTTAAGCTAGTTTTGAGTTCTGCGATCCCGCAGAGCGGTTGCTGTTAGCTGTTTCCTCAATGTCAAGCCGTTGAAAAACTGTTTAAACTAAGAATGGTTCTCTCAGGGTAGCCAGGGATATTTGCCAAAGTCAGGCTGCCGCTTTTCTAAAAAAGCCTGCTTCCCTTCAGCCCCCTCCTCACTCAGGTAATAGAGCAAAGTTGCATTGCCGGCCAGCTCCTGTAGCCCGGCCTGTCCATCACAATCGGCATTAAAAGCCGACTTGAGGCAGCGAATGGCAATCGGGCTCTTTTGTAAAATTTCCTGCGCCCACTCAATGCCCTCGGACTCTAGCTGGTCAATAGGCACCACCGTATTGACCAAGCCCATCGCTAGCGCCTGCTGCGCATCGTACTGACGGCACAAAAACCAAATCTCTCTCGCTTTTTTTTGGCCGACGACGCGCGCCAGGTAGCTTGCCCCAAACCCACCGTCAAAGCTGCCAACTTTAGGCCCTGTCTGCCCAAAAATGGCATTGTCCGCAGCAATGCTCAGATCGCAAATTAGATGGAGCACATGGCCACCGCCAATGGCATAGCCTGCGACCAGGGCAATCACGACTTTAGGCATAGAGCGAATTAGCCGCTGAAGATCTAGCACATTGAGCCGGGGCACGCCGTCGTCACCGATGTAGCCCGCCTCCCCGCGCACACTCTGATCGCCCCCGGAGCAGAAGGCGTACTTACCGTCACTGTGCGGTCCCATACCGGTCAGCAAGACCACCCCAATGGTCGTATCTTCTCGCGCATTGCAAAAAGCGTCATACATTTCAAAGACGGTTTTGGGGCGAAAAGCGTTGCGCTTGTAAGGGCGATTGATGGTGATTTTGGCGATGCCATCAGCCTTGTGATACAAAATATCTTCGTAGGAGTTGATGGGCTGCCAGGTAACTTTCATCAGCGTAAGTCTCGTTAAGTTTAGGGGTAACCGGTGGGGCAAACAGTCAATAACGTTAAGAACCTATGAGCTAGACGATCAAAATATAAGTCGCTAGCGGAAAATGGAGTAACTACTATATTCGATTTATTTTGATGGCTTACTACTGGTTCAAAGCGTTTCACATTATTGGTGTAGTGGTTTGGTTTGCGGGCCTGTTTTATCTGGTGCGCCTGTTTATCTACCATGTGGAGGCCAATGAGGAGCCCGAACCCGCTCGCAGCATCTTGCAAAAGCAGTACGGCCTGATGGAGAAGCGGCTGCTGAGAATTATCACCACACCTGGCATGATTTTGACAGTGGCGATGGCGATAGGCTTATTGTGGCAGCGCCCCGACGTGCTCCATGAAGGCTGGATGCACGCCAAGCTAGGATTTGTGGCGCTGCTTTTGGGCTATCACCACTACTGCTCACGGCTAATGAAAAAACTGGAGCAGGGCGAATGCCAGTGGGGACCAAAGCAGCTCAGGGCCTTGAATGAAGCGCCAACGCTGCTGCTGGTCGCCATTGTCATGCTGGTCATTTTTCAAAACAGCTTTCCGACCGGCGCAACGACCTGGCTGATGGTCGGCTTAGTCTTGTCTTTTGCGATTACGATTCAGCTGTATGCACGCAAGCGCCGGTTGGACAAAGAGCGGCAGGCGATCGCGGTAGACACAGCTGAGCAAGTATTGCAAAACTCCTAACGCAGCGTTGGAGTCTGAAGTGTAAAGGAATACGGGGATCGGCATACCGCTCTACGGATCTTTGGAAGATTTGTGGTGGAAGGGGTAGACATCCAATTTGGATCAGTTAACATTTGTTTACAGGGTGATTCTCTAGAGTGGCTGACTGTGCCCTGGAGAAAAGCTGTGTGCTAACCCAATGAGGATATGAATAATGAATGACAACGCGCCTAAGGTAGGATTTACTGAGTTTGCTGAGACCTGGAACGGTCGATTGGCCATGCTTGGCTTCGTCGGCGCTATGGTAGCTGAATATGTGACCGGTCAGGGCATTTTAGCTCAGCTAGGGTTGATGTAGTCAATCAAGCGATAACGCTCTTGCTATCGGCGGTAGCTGTTGCGAGTGACGCATTTTCATAGGGTCGGGCAAGTTTGTGCCTGGCCCTTTTGTGATTTGGAGCTTTGGGTTAGAGCGCTAGTTTGGCGTACCTGATGCGGAAACCGCTATTCCCATTCATCGAAAGTTTCGTCGTCGTCGTCTTGGGCCGGGTCGTACCAGGTGGCCATCGGCTTAAGCAAGGGCGGAATGGCGTCATCAGGCGGGAATTCTAGCTGGGTCTCTTTGAGCCCCAAATAGCCTGATTCTGCAAAAGAGGTGAGCATCCGCGTCAGGGCAATCCAAACCCTTTCCTCAAACTCCCACTCTTTTTCAAAGGGGGCTCGGTCGGCAATAGATTTGAGTGCCCAGAAGTAGCTGTTGCGAACAATCGATCCCTTTTTTTTGTAAGGAGGGACGTCTTCGTTGCGCAGGAACAAAACCTGGTTATCAATTCGGGCTCGCATAGCGGACTATATGATGGAACTATTGAAAGATTGATTGCTATAGGCTGGATTGAGACAGCAGGTTGGGGCAAAGCCGATGGTTGCAGCAGTTTCTCTGCAAAACGTTCACAAAGTTTATAACAATACTTGCGTGGTCAACGATCTATCGCTGGCCATTCATCCCGGTGAGATTTTTGGGCTCTTAGGCCCGAACGG
>JBBSNR010000091.1:0-9351 GCA_038260635.1 Phormidesmidales cyanobacterium | reverse complement strand
GCTAGCCCTTCGCCGACGCTTACGTTGAATTCAACAATTCTGCCAGAGGTTGTGCCCAAGCCACCAAAGCCAGAAGCGGGGCCGAGCACAGCCAGGTTTTCTTTTTCCTGAGGCAGCGTGTGGCGAAACCCGTAGTTAAATATCGGCATCTGCTCAAAGTTAAACAGCCGCAGCACGGTTCCATTCACCCGTTCGTCTAGGCCGTCGATGCCGCCGCGATCATCTAAGTGGTAGCCGAAGGTACCCAGCGCTTCATCGGCGGGCACGCCTCCGGCAGCCATCAGCGTGGCCGAGAGTTCATCCACCGGGTTGGCAATTTGCCCAGCGTTGCGAATATACAGCTCATCCATGACCTCTACGCGAGGCACACCGATTCTTTCAAAGAGCGTTTTTACCTGGCTGGCGACCGCCCGCATCTCTGGCGTTGGCTTAGCACCCGATCTGCTGAGCTGTTTTACAGTTTCAGCGTCGGCGTAAAACAGCAGTGCGTTGAAGCTCAGCCGGTCATGCAAAATCGCAATATTCGCCCGGTCAAACAAAAAACCCGACGACTTGATGTCGTACTCTTTACCCAGGTAGCCATGTACCAAAATGCTAAAGGCCAGCGATCGCACATCGGCAGAATCTGGGGTACCCCGATAGAGCAGCTTGGGATTGCCCTGGTAGTCCACCAAGCTCTCTAGCAGTTCCTGGCGCTTGAGCGGGTCGCCACCACTAGCCGCCGTTAACCACCGCTGAGCAGAGGTATCTCGCGGATCGAGATACCGGTAAATCAGCTCCCTCTCCATCGCGGCAAACTGCTCGACCGTCACGTCATACAGATCGATCATCAGCCCCGTACTCAGGGCGCTATCGGGAAAGCCCAGTGCCTCTAGCCCCTGCATCATTTCTACCCCGCTAGCGGCGGCCAGTTCGCCGCTCTGACTGCTGTCAACAAACTGCTGAGCGGCATAGGTCTGGCCGTTGGCTGTAAAAGCGCACACCAGCGAGCCCGCCGTTTGCACCGCGCCCAAGCTCACCTTGTCAATCACGTCTATGCCGCTGATTCGCAAGGCCCGAGCGAAGTTTTGAGAGACCACAAAGCGATCTAAGGCAATGGTGTTGACCTGCCCTAAGGTCAAAAATTCTTGATAGAGCTGGCTAGGCCGACCGAATATACCGTAGCGCGATTGCAAGCCAGTAGGCACCTGATTGCGGTCCAGATAAGCCAGGCCGCCTCTTACCAGGTGTCCGCCAATGCCTTGGCTCGTATCGCCTTCGGTGACTAGAGCGACCCGGTCGCTGAGTCCGCTGGCCCGCAGCTCTCGCCGGACTTTTAGCGCTGTCATCACACCAGGCACTTCATCGCCAAATACGATCACATCGTAGCGGCGCGCGTTGGCAATCACCGGGCATGACGGGCCCTCGGCGGTGACGGCCTCAGTCTTGGCGGCAGTTAGCTCGGCTTGAGCGGCAGCAGGCAGCGCTATCTCTGCGCCTGCTACCAGCGCTACACCAACACAAAAAGAAAGTAAGCACTCTCTCATAAATTAAGGCAATGGTGCTAGACCAATAGGCGAGTAAAACACAATAAAAATCGCTGACATCAGCGATCCCGTACAAGAGTACAGTGCTATTGACCCATCTCAGGTGATTTGGGATCCTATTTACACAGACTTCAACACCGCCTGTGTAGTCTGGTAGGCAAACAGCGCGTAGGAGACTTGAGCGATGGCGCAGATTGGTGTGGCAGTAGTCGGGACTGGGTTTGGGCAAAAGGTGCATATTCCTGGATTGCAGGCGCACCATCGGACGGAGGTGGTGGCGGTGTGGAACCGCGATCGCGCTCAAGCCCAGCAGGTTGCCGATAGCTGTGGGGCTGGGTTTGCCAGCGATCGCCTGACCGAAATCCTTGCTCAAGACACTGTACAGGCCGTTACTCTGGCTACGCCGCCCTTTGCTCACTACGACATGGCCTGTGAGATTATCAGAGCAGGTAAGCATCTCCTGATAGAAAAGCCCGTCACCCTTTCAGTCGGCGAAGCCAAGCACTTGCAGTCTCTAGCAGAAGAGCATGGCGTTGCTATTGTTCCCGACTTCGAGTTTCGCTACATTCCGGCCTGGCAGCACTTTGCTGAGCTACTGGTTCATGGCACGGTAGGGCACAAGCGGCTGATCAAAATCGACTGGCTGGCCTCTAGCCGGGCCAATCCGCAGCGGGCTTGGAACTGGTACGCGCAGAAGAAGCTCGGCGGCGGCGCACTGGGCTCCATTGGCTCCCACACTTTTGACTACGTGAACTGGCTGTTTGGCCCGGCTACTCATATCAGCGCCACGCTGAGCACGTCTATTACGCAGCGGCCTGACCCGGACACCGGGGAGATGAAGCCAGTCGATTCTGATGATGTGTGTGCGATCGCGCTCACCCTGGCTAGCGGCACCCTCTGTCAAATCACGCTGAGCGCGGTCAGCTACGCCGGACGCGGCCACTGGATAGAGGTGTATGGGGACAAAGGCACGCTGGTGATCGGCAATCCCAGTCAGACAGACTATGTGAACGGATTCAAAGTGTTTGCTAGCGAGCAGGGCGGCGAACTCAAAGAAATCCCTACGCCAGAGCGGTTCAATTTTCCAAAGGTGTATAGCGACGGACGAATTGCACCCTTTGTACGGGTGGTGGATCACTGGGTGAGCTGCATTGACACAGGTAGAGCGATCGCCCCCTCCATGGCCGAAGGCATTTACTCACAGCTGCTGATGGACTTAACTCACCGCTCTCATGAAGGCAAAACTCAGCTATCAGTTCCCAACCTCTAGCAGACGATTGAATTCACTATACTGAAGCTATATCGCCATCGTTTGGCATTTGCCAATGCGCTTCCTCAATCCCAAGACAGACTTTGCCTTCAAAAAAATCTTTGGCTCGCGGCAGAGCAAAAGTATTCTCATCAGCTTTCTCAACGCCTTGCTATACGAAGGGCAAGCGATCATTCAAGATTTAGAGATCATTGACCCGTACCAAGCGCCTCAGCTCAAGGGTATGAAAGACACCTTTTTAGATGTCAAAGCGACCCTGACTAACGGCAAAACCGTCATCATCGAAATGCAGGTGCTAAATGTCCTGGGCTTTGAAAAGCGGGTGCTTTACAACGCGGCAAAAGCATTTTCTATCCAGCTCGAAAGCGGTCAGGAATACGCCCGGTTAAACCCGGTAATTGCCCTTACCATCACAGACTTTGAGATGTTTCCTGAAAGTTCAAAGGTGATCTCCAGGTATGCTCTTGAGGAAAAAGACGATCTGACAACCTATTCAGACGATATTGAGTTGGTATTTGTAGAGCTGCCTAAGTTTGAAAAATCACTTGACGAACTTACAACCCTGACTGAGCGGTGGATATATTTTCTCAAGCGGGCAGAGAGCTTGGAAGTGGTTCCACAATCCTGGCAGGATACGCCCGCTTTTGAAAAAGCCTTTGAAATTGCAGAGCTGAGCAACTTGAGCCGGGAAGAATTGGATATTTTTGAGCGCAAGCAGATGTTTTTGCAAGACAGCCGCAACGCCGTGCTAAAAGGTATTGAGCAAGGTATCGAGCAGGGTAAGCGGCAGCAGGCAGAGGCGATCGCGCGATCCCTCCTAGACGTATTAGAGATAGAAACCATCAGTCAGAAAACAGGGCTCAGCGTGGACGAGATTTCAGCGCTTAGATAGTTCTATCCAGCGCAAAGCAAGCATTGGGATGGCATCGTTATTGCTGTGAGAAGCGCTCCTAACGGTAAGCATTACTACAGCAAGCATCTGAGGGATAGGAGTAAATACCTAGTTAAAGGGCGCGATTTTAGCCTGTGCGCTACCGCCTTTGCACAAATCTCACTCCTGCATCACCATGCTACAAGAAGTTTTCTTTGCCTTTATCTGGATTGCACTGCTGATCTTAGGAGGGCGAATTATAAAGCAGCGGGTGCGCTGGATTCAGCGACTTTATCTGCCGGAGTCAATTGTAGCCGGAGCCCTAGCGCTTATTTTGGGGCCGCAGGTGTTAGGGGCGATCGCCACCGCCCTTGGTGGAGAAGGCACGCTACTCTCCGGCGGTTTGTTCACTGAAGCCATTCGGGAGGTGTGGTCACAGTCACCTGGCATCTTTATCAACATCGTCTTTGCAGCCCTTTTTCTGGGAGAAGTAATTCCTAACCCCGCTACAATTTGGAGAAAAGCGGCTCCCCAAGTTGTCTTTGGCCAATCTTTAGCCTGGGGGCAGTATGTCGTCGGCATTTTGGCCACGCTGATCATTCTTATTCCCCTGTTTGATGCCAACCCCATTGCAGGCGCGCTAATTGAGATTGGCTTTGAAGGCGGTCATGGAACGGCAGGCGGTATGGCTGGAACGCTCAGCGAGCTGGGATTTGAAGAAGGCGCTGACTTAGCCTTAGGATTAGCCACTGTCGGGATTGTCTCCGGCATCATCACCGGTACTTTTATTGCAGACTGGGGTCGCCGAAAAGGCTATGTCCAAACAGAGAGAGCCGATGTAGAAGATTCGGAAGGCATTCCCGAGCTGACCCATTCCGACAATCCAGAAGTGAGAGAACGACGACGGCATCTTTCTAGAGGATTGCTAGTAGATCCGCTCTCGCTCAACTTTGGCTTTGTCGGTATCGCAGTAATTTTTGGCTGGCTGATTCAGCAGGGCTTGGTTCTGATCGAAATCCTGACCTGGGGCCGAACCGGATTCACCATGATGGAATATGTGCCGCTGTTTCCGATGGCGTTGATTGGCGGCATTTTAGTGCAGCTAGGTATGGTTCGTTTAGGGTTAGATGCGCTAATTATTCCAAGATTGACCAAAAATATTGCGGGTATGGCACTCGATGTGGTGGTGGTAACGGCTCTGGCTTCGATCTCTCTACAGGTGATCGGGGGCAACTTAGGCATTTTCCTGGTGTTGAGCATTGCCGGGATTGCCTGGAATATTGGCTTCTTTATCTATTACGCGCCGCGCATTTTTCCTGACTACTGGCTAGAGAAAGGCATTGGCGACTTGGGTCAGTCAATGGGCGTGACGGCCACCGGAATTCTGCTGCTGACGATGGTAGACCCTGAAAATAAGTCAGGCGCGTTTGAAAGCTTTGCCTATAAGCAGCTCTTTTTTGAACCGATTGTCGGTGGAGGCCTGTTCACTGCCGCCGCGCCAGCTTTAATTGCTCAGCTAGGACTGTGGGTAACGCTGTTGATCACAACTGGACTGCTGATATTTTGGCTAGGAGCAGGGTTCTTGCTAATGCGACAGCAATCTCGGCGCGCTGCGATCGCTACAGACTGATCTGTAGACCGCCCGAGCAAGCCGCTATAGAGATTGAATGGGGTCATGAAGCTCGATTGCTCATGACCCCATTTCTATGCTGATTCCTTTACTCTGTAGACCCGCTCTATCGGTCAACAGAGCCCATGATAATATCCACGCTGCCCAAAATCGGCATGATATCAGCTAGCTTTACGCCGCGCAGCAGGTTGGGCAAAATTTGCAGATTGTTAAAGTCAGCAGCGCGAATCTTCCAGCGCCACGGGAAGACATTGTCTTCACCAATGATATAGACGCCCATTTCACCCTTGCCAGTCTCGACTCGGACATAGTGCTCGCCTTCAGGAATTTTGAAGGTAGGGGCAATCTTCTTCCCCGAAAACTGATAGTCAAAGCCATTCCACTCAGACTTAGGGCCGCCCGCCATTCGCTGGGCTTCTAAGTTTTCGTAGGGGCCACCGGGCAACTGCTCAATTGCCTGACGGATGATCTTGACTGACTCGCGCATTTCATTGTTTCGTACCACGTATCGGGCAAAGCAGTCACCCTCAGTGGCCCACTGCACTTCCCAGTCCAGCTCGTCGTAGCGTTCGTAGTGGTCTACCTTGCGCAAGTCCCACTTCACACCAGAAGCCCTGAGCATGGGGCCAGAGCAGCCCCAGTTGATAGCATCTTCGCGAGACATGGTGCCAATGCCTTCGACGCGGCGACGGAAGATGGGGTTATCGGTGATCAACCGCTCATACTCGTCTACCTTGGGCATGAAGTAGTCGCAAAAGTCCTTGCACTTGTCAATCCAACCGTAGGGCAGATCGGCTGCAACGCCGCCAATGCGAAAATAGTTATTGTTGATCAGCCGGGCACCAGAAGCGGCTTCCCACAGGTCGTAGATCATCTCCCGTTCGCGAAAGATGTAGAAGAAGGGCGTCTGAGCGCCGACGTCGGCCATAAACGGGCCAAGCCACAGCAGATGGTTGGCAATACGGTTCAGCTCCAGCATGATCATGCGGATGTAGCTAGCGCGCTTTGGCACTTCAATATTGGCTAGCTTTTCAGGCGCGTTGACCGTGATGGCTTCATTAAACATGCCAGCGGCGTAGTCCCAGCGGCTGACGTAGGGTACAAACATGACGTTCGTACGGCTTTCGGCAATTTTTTCCATGCCGCGGTGCAGGTAGCCAATGACCGGCTCAACGTCGATTACGTCTTCGCCATCTAAGGTGACAATCAAACGGAGCACACCGTGCATAGACGGATGGTGGGGCCCCATGTTGATCACCATGGGTTCGGTCTTGGTTTGCAGCGTAGCCATAGTTATCAGATTTCCTCTACTGTTTTTATTGTCGTACGTTTACTCTAAAGATTCAACGTCTAAACAATATTAATTGCCGCTGTCAGCATGGTTCGCAGTCCATTATAAGGTACCGTTTCTAACCCTTTCTTAACCGCTATTTTTTCCTATTAACGCCATAAAAATATGCCTGAAGACGTATCCGCTCAGCCTTTTTTTCATATTCCTGTTCTGAGCGAGGCTGTGCTTGAGGGCTTGCAGGTGCGTGCTGGCGGGCGATATCTGGATGCTACGGTCGGTGGGGCGGGACACAGCTCGCTGATATTACAGGCTGCGCCAGCGGTGGAACTGGTGGCGCTCGATCAGGACTTGCAGGCGCTGGTTGCAGCTCAGGCAAGGCTGAGTGACTTTGGAAGTCGCGTCACCTACCATCACACCAACTTTGCTCGCTTCGATCCGGGAGAAAGTCGCTTTGACGGTATTTTGGCCGATATTGGCGTCAGCTCTACTCAGCTTGACCAGTCGCAGCGCGGGTTTAGCTTTCGCCAGGAGGCTCCTTTAGATATGCGGATGGACAGTACGCAAGCGCTGACCGCCGAAGAAATTGTGAATCATTGGGATGAGAAAACGCTGGCCGATACGATCTATGCGTATGGGGAAGAGCGGCTGTCGCGGCGGATTGCCAGGCGCATCGTCGACAAGCGGCCTTTTGAGACGACGACGGAATTGGCGGGGGCGATCGCTTATGCCTACCCACCTAAAGCCCGCCACGGTCGCATTCATCCGGCGACGCGCACCTTTCAAGCGCTGCGGATCGCAGTTAACGGTGAACTAACTGTGCTAGAGCAGTTCTTGGCGAAGGCTCCAGATTGGTTAGCGCCCGGCGGTCGCTTGGCCATCATCAGCTTTCACAGCCTGGAAGATCGGATTGTGAAGTACGCTTTTCGGGGCGACGAGCGATTGCAGATTGTGACGAAAAAGCCGATTGTAGCGAGTCGGGAAGAGGTGCGGGAGAATAAGCGATCGCGTTCGGCCAAGCTACGAATCGCCGAACGCAAAGCTTTGTAAGGATGGTTTTGTAAGCAAGGGGGTGTAGTGCGATCTCCGTCAAAATTCAGTTCAATAGAGAAACACCACAGCTTTAATCGTCAATTTGTTATGACAAGTTAGAGAGTGCTCGTTAGCTTTATTACCGACTTGTCATGATAAGTTAGAGAGTGCTGGACGTTGCACAGCAGCCTGTAGCCTTCATCAACAAATGGACGCTGCATTCAGTCTCGGCGAAGTCAGCTGATCCCAACCCTGTCTATTTTGCAAGCGGTGCTGTGGTGACCCACCAAAGAGTCTATGGAAAGTCTTTTTGAAGCGTGCCCGTTAAGTTGGGATCGGTCTACGCTCTGCCATGTAAAGCCCCGACGACTTGAGGCAAATCTGACGCTGGCTGCTCGGTCTAATTGACCTCAGATGTATGCGCTTGCCCTAATACCTTCTTCAGATACTGGCGACTTTCAGGAGCCGTCTATGTGATTTAAATGAGTGACCGTCTCCGTATTTCTGCCATGAGTTGAAGACAGTTATTACGTTTTCTATAAACTGTCCCATCAATAGCTGAAAAAAGAGCCAATTTGTAGATAATGTGGGGGCAAAGAGTTCCGGCAATTGTCAATAGCGTCATATCTTCCTCAGGTAGGCGCTTAGGCACGAACCTACAAAGAAGTCCGCCATGCCGAGTTACGCAAAGTCTTGCCTGAGAGGGCCAGACAGCAGCCGATAACAAGTTGTCGTTAGATATACTAACCATCACCTTGAGTTCGTGCTAAGCACTTGTAAAGTGATGCCGAAGTAATACTTGCAGAAGTGTATAGGCAGCTCTTTTAAGGGTTAGAGGCGATACCTCGTGCGCCTTAACTTTACGTAGCTTCGATGATTTGCTTCAGTATTTCCTAAAGAATGTCCGCTTCTAGCTTCCGAGCTTAGAGCTGTGGGCACGGTGGGAGAGGCTTGGCCGGAGAGCCTCGCTTGAGACCAGCTCATAGTCGCCAGCCGGGAGCTGGTAGTCGCTGAGCTGAGTCTAATCTTTCGCACTTTTTTAAGCGTTTGTTGCCTGCTCCATTCAGCTGTGAGCTAGTTAGCGCAGATTGTAACTATAGAGCGGGCTTTCTCAAGGCAGTCGGGCGGCTCGCTTCAGCTAAAGCTACCCCGACCAGCAGAGGTGGGCGGTGGCTTGAAGAGCGGTATTGGGCAGGTCAGTCTTAAGACTGGTCAGATAGGTCAAAGTTGAGTGATGGTGGGGAAGGAATATGAGTCAGAGAAAACTAAAGCGATTGCAGCAGTTGGGCGTAATGATGCTCGGGGCCTATGTGATAACAGGCTGCCCCAGTAAAACAGCCAACAGCATTATGCTGAGTGACAGCGATGCACTTTCCCAAGGGATCGTGGCTCAAGAAGCTGTTGTTCAAGAAGCCGCTGCCCCAGCCTCAATCGCCGAGGAGACTGTTGCCCAAAGTGTGGGGCAAAGCGCGGTGACGCCTGTAGCGATCGCCTTTGAAGTCTGCGCTGATGTAGACAGATGGCAGCGGCCCAGTGAGGCTGAGCAAGCCAAGCAGATTGGCGGTGATGCTCGCTATACCGAAGCGCTGAGCGGCGATCTCCTCAAGAGTGCCTCTAATCAGTTTTGGGATCATCAGGTGATTAGCTTTACTACCTATGGTCTGAGCGCTCGTTTGGAGCCGATTAATCTCTCTGGCGTGTGGACCGTAGCCGATGACCTATGGGACTGCTATG
>JBBSNR010000090.1:0-9362 GCA_038260635.1 Phormidesmidales cyanobacterium | reverse complement strand
GGTAACACCATAGTTGTAACGAAGCTTTTGCTTCTCTTCTAGACGAATGCCGTACTCAGACTTCTTTTTACGAGCCTGACCGTGCTGTCCAGGGGGATACGCTTTCCGAGCCGATTTGCGGGTTAAACCCGGCAGGTCGCCCAAGCGGCGCACCACTCTCAGGCGAGGACCTCTATATCGAGACATTTTTTCTCCAAATAACTAATTGCAGACTCAATATTGTACCTTATGCTGCTCTGGAGGGCCATAGGCTCACTGAGGATTCTTAAGGATGAGGCGTTTTAGCATCGACCGCCACTGCTAAGCGGGGCTAAGCCAGCTGGAGCTTTGAAATGGGAGAAGCACTCTGCTGTTTTCTGACTCGAATGGCCTGCTGAAGGAGTTTCCAGGCGGCAGGCGATAAGGCTGCTGGGAACCCGAGGGCCGCGCTGGTTGCTGGCTGCTTTTGCTTGAGCGCCACGATCGCCCAGTGCAGATGCAGGTATTGGTCAATGGTAGAAAGTTTGGGCAATCTGGCCTGATACTTATCGTCAATCCGCTTATAGATGCGCTGTTTGATTAGCATATTGGTTTCTAAGCGGCGCGATAGGGCGATTTTTTGATCGTAGCCGCCGGGCCAAACGGTGCGATAGGCCAAACACTGATTGATAAACAGCGCGTCGCCATGCTCAGCCACGCGAATCCAGGAGTCGATATCGTCGCAGCTAGTCATGGCGAGATCCCAGCCGCCCGACTTGAGGAAGGCATCGCGCCGCACCGCTACCTGAATAGGCGTGCCAAACGGGACGACTTCTAGCAACATGCCGTAGTGAATATCGGCCTGGGGAATGTAAAAAACTTCGCCAGGGCCAGTGCTGGGCGTGCGGCTGAGTTCCCGTTCTTCGGTATCGACCTGCGCCGCCTGACAGGAGCAAATCACTGCTGCGGGCCGCAGGCTGACTGCCGCAGCCATTTTTTCTATGCAGTTGGTTGCTAAATAATCGTCGTCATCCACCAGCTTGATCCACTCGCCGCTGGCCGCTTCTGCCCCAGCATTTACAGCGCCCGCATGGTTGGTATTGGTTTGATTGCGCACGTAGGTGACGCGATCGCCCAGCGACTCCACATAGGCAAATGTGCCATCCGTTGAGGCATTGTCTACCACAATCACCTGAGCAGGCACCGTCTGATCGAAGGCCGACTGCACCGCCCGCTTGAGTAAATCGACCCGGTTGTAAGTGGTAATTACAATGCTAAAAGGCACTGTCGCCATGGCTTAGCACTCCATAAATATAGAAAATTCTAAAACGAGTCTCTGCGATCCTCTTTATAAATGTAATCCCTCTATGGATCGGAACCGATCACGTCAGCTCAGGCGATCGCTCAGGATAGTTGAAACGATGAAGCCTCAGTGAATTCTCTGAAGTTTTATTGAGAGCTTCAGGAGATATCGTGGCGTACGGATGCATCCGCACGCCGCGAGTCACTTGGCCTGCTGTACTATTTGAGGCTCCTGACCGATGAGCGTATTCAAGCCAAGTGACCAACGCTATAGATCTTTTGCCAGTCAGTTACAGAGCCATAAGGTTAGACTATTTTGGAAGCGCTCATATTTTTTTGCTCTCTTTAGGTTTGCACTCTCATAGTGATGGTTAACTCTGCGATGAACAGCCCCGTCCCTCAGCAATCTCAATCTGCCGCGTCCGGCCAGCCGGCGTCGTCCCCATCGCCGATGCGCACTGTCTTTGAGCGTACTGTTTTTGGGGCTTTGACTGCTGGCACGCTGGCCGTCACGATGCTGCTGGGTCAAGGCTGGGTGGGGCGATCGCCTGCCATCGCCCAAACAACCGCTCCCACCACTGAAGCCGAAACTCAAACGCCCCCACCAGAAGCTGCCCAAAAGGACGGTGAGGAAGATGCCATCACCTACGGCGAGCTGCTGAAGATGCTCGATAACGGCGAGGTTAAAGAAGTCGAGATCGATCAGATGGCGGGCATCGCCAGAGTCCGGCTTAAGTCAGATACGGAAGAAGACGAGCCCCACGAGGTCAAAATATTTGCCAATGACCGCAACCTCGACCTGCAAGATCGGCTAAAAAATAATGATGTCATTTGGGAAGCTAGCCGCAACAGCGATAACAGCGCGCTGACGGGCTTTGCGACGACGGCTTTTATTGGCCTGCTGGTCATTTTTGGCATGCTGATGCTGCTGCGGCGATCGGCTAACTCGGGTGGCGGCGGCGCGATGAGCTTTGGCCGATCGAAGGCCCGTTTTCAAATGGAAGCGAAAACCGGCGTCGTATTTGATGATGTGGCTGGTATTGACGAAGCCAAAGAAGAACTCCAGGAAGTGGTCACCTTCCTGAAAAATCCGGAGCGATTTACGGCCATTGGCGCTCGCATTCCTAAAGGGGTGCTGCTGGTAGGGCCACCGGGAACGGGTAAGACGCTGCTGGCTAAGGCGATCGCGGGTGAAGCGGGCACGCCTTTCTTCAGTATTTCTGGCTCTGAATTTGTCGAAATGTTTGTAGGGGTAGGCGCTTCTCGCGTCCGCGACCTGTTTAAAAAAGCGAAAGAAGCCGCTCCCTGCATCGTCTTTATTGACGAAATTGATGCGGTGGGCCGTCAGCGCGGTACCGGCATTGGCGGCGGGAATGATGAGCGCGAGCAAACGCTCAACCAGCTGCTGACCGAGATGGATGGCTTTGAGGGCAACAGCGGCATTATTATCATCGCGGCGACCAACCGCCCTGACGTGCTCGATTCGGCCCTATTGCGCCCCGGTCGCTTTGACCGCCAGGTAACGGTAGACCTGCCGGGTTACAACGGTCGCTTGGGCATTTTGCGGGTACATGCCCGCGATAAAAAGATTGCTGACGAGGTGAAGATGGAGGCGATCGCCCGCCGCACACCCGGCTTCTCAGGCGCACAGCTGGCCAACTTACTCAACGAAGCAGCCATTCTCACCGCCCGTCGCCGCAAAGAGGCGGTCACCATGCTAGAGGTCAACGACGCGATTGACCGGCTGACGATGGGTCTGAGCCTAACGCCTCTGCTGGACAGCAAGAAAAAGCGGCTGGTGGCCTATCACGAAGTCGGCCATGCCCTGGCTGGCACCCTGTGCAAACACGCCAACCCGCTGAATAAAGTGACGATTATTCCGCGCTCTGGCGGCGTCGGTGGATTTGCAAGCTTTTTACCCAAAGAAGAGCAGGTGGATGACGGCCTGATCTCCTATGGTGAAATTGTCGATCAGCTGGTGGTGGCGCTGGGCGGACGCGCCGCTGAAGAGGTGATTTTTGGTCACGATGAAGTCACCGTTGGCGCTAGCAGCGACATTGAGCAGGTGACGCGCATTGCCCGGCAGATGGTGACGCGCTACGGCATGTCTGAGCTGGGCTCATTTGCGCTAGAGAGCGCTAATTCTCAGCCCTTTTTAGGACAATCTAACCTGATGGGTGGTGGCCACGAGTATTCCGATCAGCTGGCGACCAAAATTGATGAAAAGGTACGGGCGATCGCTCAGGAGAGCCTCGAAAAAGCCATCGAAATCATCAGCAATAATCGAACTTTAGTAGACCGGCTAGTCGATACGCTGATTGAAAAAGAAACGATTGATGGAGAAGAGTTTCGCCATATCGTCAGCGAGTACATTCAGGTACCCGAAAAGGAGATTGTCAAACTCTCCTAGTAATAGCCGGGACAAATCGTCAAAAGAATAAGGCCGCTGTCTCTCAGAATTACTTCAGGAGACAGCGGCCTTTGAATGTTGTAGAAATATAAAAATCTAACGCTTTGACGACCGCTATTGGGGCAGTGCTGCCCGGCGCTGGCCATCGGCCATCGCTTGCAAGACCAAAGCCGGATCGACCCATTCGCCCTGGTAGCGCATTCCCCAGTGCAGGTGCGGCCCAGTGGTGCGGCCCGTCATGCCAACGCGGCCAATGCGATCGCCCGTCGCGACCGCCTGCCCCTCAGCCAAGCGCAGCCCGCCGCCACTATCTACAAACACCCGTCTGCCGCCCTCATAGGTAACATAGCCCTGCATATGGCAGTAAACATGGGTCCATTCGCCCGACTCAACGACCACCGAAGTACCGCAGGCACTATCGTCAGAGACTTCTACGACGTGGCCATCCCACCAGTTGCGAATGTAGCTGCCAGACGGTGAAGCAATATCCAGACCGTAGTGAAAAGAAGAGCCGCGATAGCCATAGGCAGAGGTGTAGGCTTGGAAGTTTTCTACCGGGAAAGAAGCTATCTGCCAGGGCTCACCAGCCAGGGCAATTTGGGCATCGGGCGTGGCGGTAGCCGCTTTTCTAAAAGACTTTGGGGCCACCTCACCGAGGCCTGCTACCAGCAGACTACTCGCTATCAGCAAGCCGCAATAGGTACGGCTGCGCTGATGAAACCGGGATGCTAAACCCTGACGCAGGGAACGGGAGAAAAATCGCTTCATACAAAAAATACAGTTTGTCGTGTGAAGAACCTAACTAAGTACGATCACTGAGTAGAAACCGTTTTTGGTGAGTCACCGGCCTATTTCGGGCCTTACTTTAGGACTTCACAAGCAACTTTTTTACTCAATGCAAGCGAGACGTTGGAGGTAATGTACCCCGAAATCTTGCTAAAGATGGATATAGACGAAGTTCTGATAAGCATTCCCAATTCAAACCAATTTGATTGATTAAAAAATACTTACAAAAAGTCTCCAAAACTGTCGTCTTAACGACAAATGTTGCCTGAAGATCTGTACATGTCAGCAGAAATACGGAGGGCAGCGCCGGGAGACCTTGAGGAAACGGTAAAGCTCCCGGTAGAAAACTTTTTCAGCGCTCGGCCTGTTAGCTGTGGCCGACTTAGCTGTGGCCGACTTAGCTGTGGCCGACTAGCTGCCGCACTTTCACCAGCAGGTCTTTAGGATCAATGGGTTTGCTGAGAATGTCGTGGTGGGCCATCGGCAGTGAGGAGGAAGCCTCTTGACCTAACAGCGCCAGCACCTTGACATTCATAGCCGTGGTCGCTAGCTGGATCGCTTTCACTTCGTTAGGGTCATGGCTCAGCAAGGCTAAATCGGCAATCAGCATTACGGGCCGCAGCGAATCGAGCTGCATCGCTAGCTGACCGGCTTCTACTAGCCAGATCACCTTGTATCCGGCTGCTGTCAACATATTGCAGACAATGGCGGCGCTCTCTTCGCTGTCTTCTAGTAAAATTACTCGGGCGGTGGTGTCTTCTAAGGTGGAAGGTATCTGGTAGCGGTGAGTCGGATAGGGATCGCGTTGCACCGGCAGCCGCACTGTAAAAGTAGAGCCTTTGCCCACTTGCGACTGGACTTGAATTGACCCGCCGTGCAGTTCGACTAGGCGTTTGGTCATGGCTAGGCCCAGGCCCGTACCCGAGTACTGACGCTGAAAGGGCGATTCTAACTGTTTGAATTTTTCAAACAGGATGCTTTGCTGTGACTCGGGAATGCCAATGCCGGTGTCTTTTATTTGGAAGAGGGTGGTCTGGTGCTCTTGCCAGACGCGCAGGTGAATTTGGCCACCGGCTGGGGTGAATTTGATCGCATTGTGCAGCAGGTTAGAAATGATTTGCTGGAGTCGTCTGGCATCGGCTGTGAAGCAGTCTGAATCGGGGCTCACTTCGAACGTCGATGAGAGGGTGACGCCCTGTTTTTTGACTAGCCCTTGATGGGAAGAGATCACAGTATCAATCAGCTGACTGAGAGAAAGCTCGGTGAATTCTAGCAGCGATCGCCCCGACTCCACCTTGGCAAATTCGAGAATGTTATTGATGATCTCCAGCAGCTGTTCGCCGCTTTGGTTAATGGTGGTCAAGTAGCTGCGCTGGCGATCGCTCAACGCTCCGAACGACCAGCGCAGCAGCGTCGCCGACATGCCGATAATATAGGTGAGCGGCGTCCTCAGCTCGTGGCTCATCGTCGAGAGAAATTCGCCCTTGGTGACATTGGCCGCCTCTGCTGCCACCAGCGCATCGCGCAGATTCTGCGTGCGATCAATCACACAGCTCTCCAGGCTGACGGTCTGCTGGCGCAGCTGCTGATAGAGCCCGGCCTGATTGATCGCCACGGCCAAATGCTCGGCAACCTGCTGCAAAAATGACGCTTCGCTCTCCTCCCAATGGCGATAGTCACTGCACTGATGGGCAATCAGCAATCCCCACAGTCGATCTTGCACAATAACTGGCGCAATCAGCTTCGACTTGACCTGAGCCTGGTGCAAAAAATCTAGCAGACAGTCCGCGTGAGCATACTGCTGATCTACATTGTCAACAGCGATCGCTGCGCCCATCCAATAGCGGGCTCGCACCGAAAGCGATGGCTGAAAGCACCCCGCTTCTGAAGAGTGCAAAACGGAAGGAATTTCTTCAGAGATGCGCGATTCGCAGGTAACGCTGCCCGCCGTTGTTTCGCTGCCGTCTAATTGCTCAAGCTGATGGAGTACTATCCGGTCAGCTGAGAGAATTTCCCTCACCTGAGCAGCGGCGCTCTCCAAAATCACAGGGAGATCTACGCCCCGGCCAACCTGCGCAATCAGCTGATTGAGTAGGCTGCTCTGTTGGCGCTGGCTATCGAGCGCGACTTGGGCTGGCTGAAGACCCTGCTGCGGTGAAGCGGTCAGGAGCTGCGCCCAATTCAGCATAAAATCTGCCTGAGTTATGGCCTCATCGGCAGGTCCGTCAGCGCTGGCTGAAGCCAGGTCTAGAGGGTCTTTTGGCCAATGGTTCAGGGCTCGGCGTGACTCTGACTGGGGGCGGCCTCGGTGCTGATTGGGCGCGAAGCTGGCTGTGCCACCCTTCAGCTGGTCACTAAAGACGGCGATCGCGCTTTCATCAAACGTGAGCCTTACCTGGTGTTGAACTGCCGTCACTGCTGACTTTTGGCGGCGCGCCCTTTTGCTACGGGCTCGACCATTGGCCTGATTGACGGGTGCAGCCATCAGCAGAACGTTAAGCGTGGCAGATTGCATGAGTACAAAGCTGTCAACTTTGAAGCCGTCCCAGCTCTCTGCCGCCGCTAACCGACCGTCGATCTGAAACTCCGTCGTCACCGAGTCAAATAAATGCGCTTGCTGCATCAACGTTTCTCTCAGTCGCTGGTAGGCGCTAAGAGAAACGGTTTGAGAGGCAATGAGGCGTTCAGAAATTGGCATTATGGGGGACTACGAAAAAACGTAGAATACTGTTACAAAGCTCAAAACTGTAGAGAAGGGATGGCAATGTAGCGTACACAGCGAATAGGTAACTAACGTCGGAGGCCACTTAGTTTCGAGCGGCAAAAAGTTAAAAGATTCTTAAGTTAATTGAGCGTTAAAATTGCCGCCACGATGTCAACGGCTTTTGTCTTTTACAGATTTTCCAGGCGTCTTAAATGATCGCTCAAAGAATCATTTTGCTTTGTTTTGCTGATCGTACCGCCCGTTGATATCTATTTGCAGTTATCCCAATAGTTCCTTTATATTTCAATCTTTATGCATCGTTTAGCAGCCACACCAGGCGGATGGGATAGCAGCGTAGAAGGCGTCGTTTTTATCGAACAAACGCCCGCTCCAATGGTTGTCTTGACAGCTGCTGATACCGATATCTCAGCCCTGAGTCAGGCGCTTGCACAGCTGCCTGAAGGCTTTAGCCAGCTGCGTTGCCTCAATCTGCTTCAGCTCCAGCAGCAGCTCACGATTGATACCTATGCCGATGCGGTGCTGCGCCATGCCCGGCTGATTATTTTAAGGGTGCTAGGCGGACGGGGGTATTGGTCTTATGGGCTAGAAGTGGTAAAGGCGGTAGTCGCAGAAAACGGCGCAGCGCTAGTCGTCATGCCCGGTGATGATCGCCCCGATCTTGACCTGATGGGCCACTCTACGGTGCCTTTAGCAGTGGTCAATCAGCTGTGGCAATACTTTACAGAAGGCGGGGTCGATAATCTGCGCCACGGGCTGCTGTATATCAGCGATCGCACCCTTGCTACTCACTATCAGCCACCTGCGCCTGAGAGCGTTCCCCGAATCGGCATTTATCCCCTGCCAACAACTGCTATCTCTCCCTTGTTAGCAACCAATTTAAAGGGAAATTTAATATCATTGCCATTGCTCAAAAAAGAGCGATTAAAAGAGCAGCTTGATGAACAAATATTAAGCTCTCCACACAGTCTATTGTCTGATTTTATCGGTGCGAGAGTTGGCATTCTTTTTTATCGGGCGCACTATTTAGCAGGCAATACGAAAGTTATTGAGGCGATTGCTGCTGCGTTAGTTCACCGGGGGTTGGAGCCGGTGCCTATCTATATCTCTTCTTTAAAGGAAAGCGAAATTCAGCAGACGCTGTTGGACTATTGTCAGGTCGATGGCGATCGCCCCATTGAACTGTTGATCAATACCACTAGCTTTGCTGTCGCTAACCTCACTCAGCCCGCCTCTGGCGCTA
Organism: Phormidesmidales cyanobacterium; assembly: GCA_038260635.1. Lineage (GTDB taxonomy): Bacteria > Cyanobacteriota > Cyanobacteriia > Phormidesmidales > Phormidesmidaceae > Phormidesmis. Next base: position 941 of record JBBSNR010000090.1, on the reverse strand, counting down.
CAGCGTTTGACTTGTGGAAAACCTTAGACGTACCGGTGCTTCAGGCTATTTGTAGCGGTAGCCCCCGCCAACACTGGCAAAATCATCCTCAGGGACTGACGCCTCGCGATATTGCCATGAACGTCGCCCTGCCCGAAGTAGACGGGCGCATTATCACCAGAGCCGTCTCTTTTAAGGCGGCGCAGACAGCGGCTGCGAGCAAAAGCCTGCAAACCGATGTAATTGTGTATGAGCCAGAGCGCGATCGCATCGACTTTGTCGCCGATTTAGCCACCCGCTGGCTGCGGCTACGGCACACCCCACCCAAAGCTCGCAAAATCGCGTTGGTGCTCGCCAACTATCCCAACCGCGATGGTCGCATGGCCAATGGCGTCGGACTCGATACCCCAGCTAGCTGCCTGAAGATATTGCAGGCGCTCAAGCAGGCGGGCTATACCGTTGATGATCTGCCCGAAACCGGCGACGATTTGATGGCTCAGCTCGCTCAGGGGGTCACCAATGATCCTGAAAGCTACGGTCTGCGGCCCAGCTATCAAACCCTTTCCGAAGCGGACTACCAGGCGTTTTTTGATACTTTGCCCGCAGCGGTAAAGCAGGGTGTGACTCAGCGATGGGGCACCGCTGCTGAGGAATGGCAGCGCTTTTCAGCCGGATTATCCAAGCTGTCTGCCCCCTCAGCACTACCGATTTCAGGGATTCAGTTTGGCAATATTTTTGTCGGTATCCAGCCCAGCCGGGGCTATGACCTCGATCCGAGCTTGAACTATCATGCCCCCGATCTAGAGCCGACCCATGCCTACTTAGGTTTTTATCACTGGCTGCGCCGCTCTTTTGCCGCTGATGCCATTGTCCACGTCGGCAAGCACGGCAATCTGGAATGGTTGCCGGGTAAGGGGATTGCGCTCTCTGCCGAATGCTATCCAGAAGCCGCTTTTGGCCCC
>JBBSNR010000089.1:0-9374 GCA_038260635.1 Phormidesmidales cyanobacterium | reverse complement strand
GTCTACGGGGGGCGCTGCGATGAACGCAATTACGAAACATGCGGTAGCAGCGAGTAGTGTCGGAATCATCAACACGCCGAACCAGCCTACGTAGAGGCGGTTTTCGGTGCTGGTGACCCACTGACAAAACTGCTCCCACAGCGACGCGCTTTGGCGTGTCTGTAGTGTAGTAGTCATGTATGAATCCTTAGTTATGTTTTTCTAGGTACAAGAATGAGCGCTGTAAAAATTCAGTTCTCATCCAGTGATCTTAACATTAGCAGAAATGATTACTTTTGTAAAGTTTAAAGACTATGCCTGGCAGGTGGACGCTCCCTTTTTGACAGCTGCTTCTAAGCTAATCGTCGGCTGGTGATAATGGCCGAAATCTCGCTAGAAAGAGAGGTTCACGCACTCTGTTCACAAAGATAATTACCTCCTAGTTCCCCTACCAGCTTCAAATCTGCTTTGTGAACTTGCCCTCTCATAATTACTCTGAAAGCGCTTTTGTAGCCTGAACAATCGTTGAATTCAGTCTGCTGCGCTCAGCTAGTTACTGCTGTAATCGGGCCTAACCAAATCACTGGTTTACGGACTTGAGCGACTAGGTCATCTGGGTAGGTGCTGGTTTTACTGCCATTGGGAGCCTTTATCAGAGCCGTCAGCTGCTCGATCTGCTGAAAATTGGGCGGTACAGACAAGGCCTGCTGCAACAGCCGTCGCATCACCCGGCGCTGCAAGGCCAAAGGTGCGGCTTTCAGGGCAGAGGTATCAACTTCCCATTCGCGCTGATCTTGCTTTGCAATGACTGCTCGGGAATAGAGATGAGTGGACTGCTCTTCTAAGTAAGCGATGTCAGCTGCGGCAAGTTCGGCAGTTTGTGAAAGGGCTTGTTCTACCTGTGGATTAAACTGCTCACGCAGGTAGGGCAGCAGCTCTTGGCGAACACGATTGCGGCGAAAGCGTAAGTCCTGGTTGGTGTTGTCTTCCCAGATAGGCAGCTGATGCTGCTGGCAAAATTGGCCGGTCTCTTGACGGCTAAAGGCCAGCAGCGGTCTGGTTAAGCTGACTGCTGGCTCGGCGGCGTCAATTGGCCGGCTCCAGGGCAGGGAGTGGATGCCGTCAATGCCAGTGCCTCTAATTAAATTGTAAAGGACGGTTTCGGCGCGATCGCTCGCGGTATGGCCAGTAACTACGTGGGTATAGCCCTGCTGCCTGGCAACCCTGGCTAATGTCTCATAGCGCCACGCTCTGGCGGCTGCTTCGTTAGCGGGTGGGGCGATCGCCACTTCTAGCCAGGCAGGTATGTGCCATGCCTTTGCCAGCTGCAAAACATGAGCGGCATTGTCTGTAGAGTCGGCTCGCCAGCGGTGGTCACAGTGCACGATTGCTAGAGACCAGTCCCACTTAGGCTGCATCTCTAGCAGCAGGCGAGCCAGGCAAAGGGAATCTTGCCCGCCTGAGACAGCTATCAGCACGCGGCTAGCCTGAGGAAGCAGGAGACGCTGACGGAGTAGGGTATGCAGTTTAGCGTGGGTCAGAGACCAGGCCATAGCGCCCGTACTTAATATTAAGGACTCTTTAGACTATTTTTGAGTGAGATCGTCCTTAGTGCTAGCAGCCCTGTCTTCAACTTGCTCAGCAGCTTCATTGATTCGCTGTTTAGCCCGATCTAGCCAGCTCTCCGACTCTGATTCTCTAGAGAGGCTGACGCTGTCTGCTGTAAGGGTATCAATATTGGACTGAGTATTGCTCGGGACAACGGTGCGATCGCTATCATAATCAGCACTGGTATCGTCAGAAACACGGCTCAGTTCCTCATATGGATGACCAGGGGGAACAGGGGCTTTACTAACCTCATGGGTTAAGTTGCCGCTGCTAAAGCTGCGAATTTCATCGTCAGTTGCATCAACGGCCTTCTCTTCACGCCCTCGCTTGCTCGCTGCCCAAATCAGCAACCCTAGACCCGCCAAAGGTAATAGCAGCAGTAACCACCACCAATCGTTGCGCCAATTATTTCGCCAATCGTTTTGGTAGCTCTCATTCTCAGCGGCGGCTCCTTCTGCATCAGTGCTGGTCACATCGTCCGCGTTACCGCCAGTTTCTCCGCTAGCAGCATCGCTGCCAGCTTCATCAGCAGTGCCGTCTGTGCCGTCTGTCCCTACTACTGCTGTACCAGCCGCTGCTGTGGCAGCGCTGTCTCCATCGGCTGAATTTAGGCGGGGAGTGGTAACTCCCGCGTTGCTGAGCGCTACTTGGCCGGGGCTACCGCTGGCATAGCCTAGAAAAGCTGCCATCGCAGGTGAAGCGCCCCCCGCGTAGACAAAGGCGTAGGGCTGAGAGAAGGGATAGTTCGGATCGCTAGGCAAGGTCTTGTGCAGCTCTAGGGCTTTGAGGTCTGGCTGCCCGGCTAGCTGGCCAACCAGCGCGTAGCCAATACCGTCTGTCCCCAGCGCTTTGGCTAGGGCTGCGGTTGAGTCTTCACTGAGCTGAATGGCATTAGCGCCCGTCTCGAAGGCAGCTGTCTTGAAGACCGGATAAGCCTGCAAAGACTGGCGAGTTTCGCTGCTGGCCGGACGGTCAATCATCCGAACCGGTCCGGCTGGTCCGCCGACGCTTGACCAGTCTGTAATGTCGCCTCTAAAGATCTGCGCAAACTGACTGCCGGTTAAGCCGCCCGAAAAAGGGCTGTCTTTACCAACGACGACCGCAATCTTTTCTCGCTGTACTGGAACGGCAAATAGGCCCTTTGCTTTTTCCTCGTCTGTCAGGGGCCGGCTGATAGCCGCTAAATCGGCGTTGTCATTGAGTACATCTTGAATAGCGGCGCTGGCATTTTTGCGAGTGATGGCAATCTGGCTGCCCGAATATTCCGCTTCAAATCCTTGACGCAGGGCTTCGCTGATAGCGTTCATGTTGTCAGAGCCACTGCTGATGCGAATGGCCGTGCCTGCGGGCACCGAGTCAGGGACAGGAAAGGTGGGGGGCGTTTGAGCGATCGCAGGTGCCATCAGAGCGGCGACTGACTGAGGAGAAGCGCTAGCAAGAAAGGCTGCGATTGTCAGCGCTGAGAGCGTTTTGCGACTAACCATTATTCGATAACACCTCGATGGGTGAGAGAGTTGTGAAATTCATTCAGCTTGAAGGTTTAAGGTTGTGAGGGTGACCTACGCTCACCAGCCGAAAACCAGTCATCAAAGCCAGTCAGTTGAGGGAGCTCACAAGTGAGAAGCGCACAGTATTTAGTATTTGTGCACCTTACACGGTAGGACAGCTTTATCAAATTCTGAATTGAATTTATTTTTTCTTCAAACAAGATAAGTCCTACGGTTTTTTGACAGGTTTCAGTGCTTTCACTCAATGCTCTCAAGGCGTTCTGTCCTTGATGACGCCAGCAGTCCAGTCCGCTTTTTCTGCTGCTAAGTATCAATAATTACATGTCTCGTTTAAGTATCCAGTTCCAAACGGCCATTCTGTTCAGCCTGATGGTCAGCATACTGGCTATTTCTGGTGGGTTCCTGCCTGATTGGGTAGCCGGGCGGTATTTTTTCTCACGATCAGCGCTAAAAAGGCTCTGTATATTTAGTTAAGTTAAACGTATCAACAGATATTGATAAACCTGCCGCATTCAACCATGCACTATTCTCCATAAAGCAATAGTGTTTTAAGATAGCCAAGACTTATAGCGTGCTCTATTAGCTTCAGGTAGCTTTAGAGGATATTTGAAAGAGTATTGGAGTGAAGCACTTGTTTCTGAAAGGAGTCAGCGGTATTTGGCAGCTTGCAGTCAGCTGGTTTTTTGAATTTTATACAAAAGGCCCCAGTTTTTTTGCAAGTCACCTTAACTTTTAGGCAGGCTCTCAGGTCTATTAGCTTTAGGATTAGGACGTTCGGCTTTAAGGGTGTCAGCAAATGGTTTCAGATTCTTCTTCGTCACAAAGTAGTCAGGCCGCTGAAGGAGCTGACTTTAATAACTTTATTTTGGAGATCGAACCTGAATCGTCTTCTGGGGAGACCGATGCTGTTCAGACTAAGCCAGAGAGCAATCCAAATTTGCAGGTTCAGTTTAAAAGTGAGCGAGGTCGTCTCATGCTGCTGCTGCCGCCTGCCCCTGAAAAAAGTCGCAATCCAGTTTATTGGGAAGAACTCCGGCAGCAGCTAAAGCGTCGGATTAGCGGCGGGGAACGGTTTTTTCAGCCCCATACACCGGTTCATCTGATCGGGCGCGATCGCCTGCTAGACAGTCAGCAGGTGCAGGAGATAGACACCCTACTCAGCGAGGCCCAGCTGCCGCTCAAAAGAATCTATACTAGCCGCCGCCAAACGGCTGTAGCTGCTGCCACCGCTGGCTATTCGGTAGAACAGCAAACCACCCTGGGCTATCTAGGGCAGGGGCAAGAAGCCTCCCAGCAAGCGATGGATGAACCCCTTTATTTACAGATCACGCTGCGCTCAGGCGTAGAAGTTCGCCATCGGGGTACCGTGATTGTGCTGGGCGATGCCAACCCCGGCAGTTCAATTGTGGCCGAAGGTGACATCTTTGTGTGGGGCCGCCTTCGGGGAGTAGTCCATGCCGGGGCCGACGGCAACAGAGCGTGCCGTATTATGGCTTTACACATGCAGCCCACTCAGCTGCGAATTGCCGATCAAGTAGCGCGATCGCCCGAGGATCCCCCTGTGCAGTACCAACCTGAGGTAGCCTATATTGGCTCCGATGGCATTCGGATTGCCATCGCATCCGAGTTTGAACCAGTCGACCTGACTACCCAAGAAACCCCATGAGCCGCATTATTGTCATGACCTCCGGTAAAGGAGGCGTTGGTAAAACAACCTGTACAGCAAATTTAGGGATGGCTTTAGCCAAAGCCGGACAGCGGGTTGCTGTTGTCGATGCTGACTTTGGCTTGCGCAACCTGGACTTGCTGCTAGGCCTGGAAAACCGCATCGTCTATACCGCTCTAGATGTCCTAGCGGGTGAATGCCGCTTAGACCAGGCCCTGGTAAAAGATAAAAGACAGCCCAACTTAGCACTGCTGCCGGCTGCTCAAAATCGCTCCAAAGAATCGATCAAACCCGAGCAGATGAAACGGCTGATCAAAGCGCTCACCAAGGTCTACAACTTTGTTTTAATAGACAGCCCTGCCGGCATTGAGATGGGGTTTCGCAACTCGATTGCCGCCGCTCGCGAAGCCATCATCGTCACCACACCCGAAATTTCGGCAGTTCGCGATGCCGACCGAGTCATCGGCCTGCTGGAAGCCAATGACATCAAAGCCGTCCGGCTGGTCATTAACCGCCTCAGGCCGGCTATGGTCGCAGCCGAGCAAATGATGTCAGTAAAAGACGTTCAGGGTATTTTATCAATTCCGCTGCTGGGTGTGATCCCAGATGACGAACAGGTGATAGTCTCAACCAATAAAGGAGAGCCTCTAGTCTTAGACGAGCACCTATCTCAAGCGGGGATCGCCTTTACCAACGTGTCACAGCGCTTACAGGGCGAAAAGGTACCGCTGATGGATCTGAGCCTACCGCAGGAAAACTTCTTTACTCGATTTAAGCGGCTGTTTGGAACGTAAGCGCCTGACCACCTACCGACCTAACTTAATTGGCGATCAACCCTAACGCAGCGACATCACGGTGACTAACCCCTATGAGCATTCCTATCATTGGCGACCTGATCGAACGACTCTTCGGCCCAAGTGAAGATATCCACAGCCGCGATGACGTGAAGCGTCGGCTTAAGATCGTTTTGGCCCATGATCGCTTGGCCCTCGATCCACAGACGCTGGAGATGATGCGCCAGGAGATCATTGCCGTGGTTTCTCGCTATGTAGAAGTTGACTTTGACGCCTTGGAGTTTTACTTGGCTACTAATGACCGGGTAACTGCGCTAACGGCCAACCTGCCAATTCGACGCATTCGACCGCTCGGCACCGGCCCCGATCAGCCGATTATGCCAGAGGAAGAAGCTGCGAAGATTGAGCTGGCTACTCAGTCAGATATTTTATCTCTAGATGAGGACGAGGCAACAGGCGCGCTCAGTCAACCTGAGGACGGTCAGTCCGACGAACAGCTCCCCCTGGAGATGGATCGCTCAGCTCAAGCAGATGACCCTGAGCTGGCTGAAGATCGCGCGGCTGATGCTGATAGCGTTTTGGACGAAGCAGAAAAGCTGCGGTATGTAGACGCGCTAGAGGACAAAGAGGACACGGAAAATCGAGAGCCCACGCCAGAAGTGCCAGATATGTCTATTCCCGATGCTTCTGCTTGAGCGGTGGGATAAACCGGCGGGAAGGTCCCCAAAAAGTAAAATAGCCTGCTGCTATCGATTCATTGCTAGATCTGTGCAAGCTCGTTTTTAGCAGTACGAATTAGCGGCCTGTCAAGCCAATTCGTACTGCTAATCTGGACGACATCGCTTATACTTTATTTAGTTATGTTACGAAGAAGAAGCGCTTGTCATGGAAAACCAAACGCAGACTGTCTCCCCAGACTCTAGTACTGCTGCTACCGCTCTAGAGAACAAGACCCTGGGGATCAGCCCCACTCGCTACTATCGGCCTGAGCCTCGCCTCGGCTTCACCCCCTACGCCGAACTTTGGAATGGTCGGCTGGCGATGGTTGGCTTCATTGTTGCCCTGGCCTTTGAACTGCTTTCTACCCATGTCCTTTAGCTAAAGCTGAGCTAAGCGTGGTTCCAATCAGTGACTGTATTGATTTTCCGCTTGACTTTTTCAGGCGGAAAATTTTGTTGCGCGCAGCTAGGCAATGTTGGGAGGGACCTGCGGTCTCATGTGCTGCGTTAGCTGGCTTTGAAATAGGACTTTGAGATCGGCGCGGCGGACCTCTATGGCCTGATCGCGGGCGTCGCTCTCCAGAAAAATTAGGCTGTCTACCGGCTCGATAGAGGGCAGCTGAAATAGCAGCCGGGCGGTGGGCACCGGCAAAGCCATAATGCCTGGGCTACTGGTCGCTAGCTGATCACCAGCAGCGGCGGCCAAAGACGGGTAGGCATAGATCACTCGCTTCGGCTCGGTTGGGTTGTCTTTGCGAGCAATGGTGGCCTGTAGCCACTGCTGACTGACTGACTGCAAAATGTAATATTCCGAATGCTGTAGCTGCTGAGCGATCGCCCGGATTACTGGCGACACGGTTTCAATCGCCTGCTTAAGATCTGCCTCAGGGGGCGCACCCTCAATCAGGGCCTGAAGCTGCTGGTCAATGTTCATAGAGTAACTGAGCTAAAGCTGAACTAACTAACTGAGCTAAACGGGCCGGTAAAGCACTTAACTATACGCTTAGCCCAGACGCCTGCCTGAAAAAATGTCTAGAACAGCAAATTGTAGAAAGTACAAGGATTGTGCCTACCCATTTTAATACTTCTGTGAATATCGCGTCAGATTGTCTGTAACCGAAGCTTATTTGTCTATTCTCGTATTTGGTGCCTACCTCCTGACTGCCCAAGACTATCTGCTTAAAACTATCTACTGCCAGATGGCTGCTGTCTTAAGGCGTCGGGTTAGAAGACTTGGCGGCCTGCATAATTAGCCGATCAAGGGGCTACTGGCTTAGCAAACCAGCAGGCAGGACTCTCTTCTACCAAAGGTTCAACCATCAGGGAAAATTATCACCAGCTGTGGAAACGCTTTTTGAACGACTGTCTCAAACCCTTAGTCAGGCCACGCCCGCCTCAGCGCGGAACTGCCGCGAGGTTGCCAATCGCATTGTCCAGGAGGTTCTACGCATCTGTAGCGAGAGCCAGCGCATTCAAGACTCTGGCGATGTCGAAGGCTGGGCTAACGACCTGGCTAACCACCGGCTCAACCAGTGTCTGCGCTACATCAAGCTAGGGTCTGCGAAAGGCCGTCTGGAACTACACAGCAGCCTCAGCGCCATTGTCTACCGCTATATGACACCGCCCCAAGTGCAGTCTAGCTATCAGGCACGGGTTGCCCTAATCGAAGACTTTTTACAAAATTTTTACGGCGAGAGCATCAACGCTATGCGCCGTGAAAATGAGGTTTCCCCAGACTACCGGCCTCGCTCTTCGCTAGAGCTAGCAGAGTACATGGCTTTCACTGAGCGCTATGCCAAAAGACGGATTCCGCTCTCTCGGGGCCGCAGCCAGCAGCTGGTCATCCTGCGCACTCAGACCTTCTCTAAGCAGCAGCCGCCAGAGACGCTGATTGATATTCAGCAGGCGATTGAAGGCGGAGATTCAGAGCAGCAGCCGCGATCGCTGCCTTTGCAGCGGCTGCGAGAGGAGCTGACTATCACTGAAGAGATCAGCGATACGGAGAGTACGGTTCGCGAGCGAGTAGTCGAGCAGTTGATGGACTATCTCACTGAAAAAGATCAGTCGGATTGCGCCAACTACTTTAGCCTGCGGCTGATGGACCTGCCGACCAGTGAGATTGAGTCGATTTTGGACATCACCTCGCGCGAGCGCGACTACCTACAGCAGCGGTTTAAGTATCACCTGCTGAAGTTTTCGTTTGCTCACAACTGGGAGCTAGTTCACGAGTGGCTCGGGGCAGAATTAGGCAAGAATCTGGGCCTTACGCCCCAGCAATGGGAGTATTTTCAGACAAAAATAAATCAGACGCAGGTAAAAATACTTGAATTAAAACAGCAGGGGCTGAGCGATCAAGAAATATCGCACCAGCTCGATCTCACAGCTACTCAGCTGCGAAAGCAATGGTCTAAACTACTAGAGCAGGCCTGGGATATTCGGAATCTGTGACTATTGGAAATAATGAGTCTGAGAATTTAGTCCGGACTGAGACGTCTCTTTATGAATAATGACTCAGATAATATTCGGAACTTGCTTTTGTGGCTTCTGCAAGATTGCGACCCGACATTTTCTCCACCATCAGGAAATGGGTCTACATCAGAAGCCGAACTAGAGACACTTGTCCCAAAAGCAAGCCTATTCGAGGTCGGGTCTGATGCAACGTCAGTGAAGCCTGCTCGCCCTGGGTCTGAGAGAGCGGTCTCTTGGCCATCTACATATTCTAGAGCAGTGCTATCTGAAGCGCCGGGGCACAAGCCCTTGGTAGCTTCGAGAGATGCTTTCTCTCAGACGGCTCAGTCGTTTAACTTCGGAGAAATCCACGCTGTGCAAGAACGTTTTCAATACTTGTTAAAACAACGTCTCCGTTTGGAGTACGAAAATAAGCCGCCGCTTTTCCCTTGGGAATCGGAGATTGGCGAATATCCTGCTGAGGTAACTGATCGCATACCGGTCGAAGCTTCACCGCTATGGAGCGCTCATATGGGCACTCTGGGCGTCCCTGGCTTGCTGCCAGAGAGGCTGCTGAATACGCTGTTTGAGCGGTGTCAGGCGATGGCCAGGTCACCCATGAAGCAGGGCATACGGCTGGTGCGAGCAGTAG
>JBBSNR010000088.1:0-9453 GCA_038260635.1 Phormidesmidales cyanobacterium | reverse complement strand
TAGTGATGCCCCTTATCGACTTTTTGCCGCCCGGCAACCGCCGCTGCAAACACCGCCAAAAACCCATAGCCATGAACCAATTCGGCTAACCCATAGGCGAGAAAAATAGCCGCTGTGACAAACAGTCCTTCCTCAGTTTGCTCGCTGACCGTTTCATCGGACACGCGAAACGCATAGTGCCCCAGCAGCCAGCCCACGCCAATGCCGACAGCCACGCCCATGGCCACCCGATAGGTAAAATCGTAAGCTGCCCAGCCAATCAGCCACGAGCCCAAGCCGCCGTGCTCCGACAGCCGCAAAGCCAAATACACAAATGGAAAGGCCAGCCCATCGTTGAGACCCGCTTCGGTCGTTAAGCCAAATCGCACCGGATCTTCGCCGCCTTCATTGGGAGGCCCTACCTGCACGCTGCTAGCCATCACCGGGTCGGTGGGGGCCAAACAAGCGCCCAGCAAGACAGCATCGGCCAGCGGTAGGCCAAAAATCAGATGGCCGAGCGCAGCTGCCCCAACAATCGAAAGCGGCATAGAAACGCACAGCAGCCGAAAAGCCGTCTGCCAGGTGCGGAAGCGAAAAGTGCGGTCAATCGCCAGCCCTGCACCTGCTAGAGAAATAATCACGATAATCTCAGTGAGATATTCGGTGACGACTGTATGGGTTTTATTGTTTATCGGGTCGATGAGCGGCAGACCGAAGGGCTGGCTGAACAGTAATATTGCCAGCAAAAAGTAGAGCAAAGGCACGTTTATAAAGCGAGCGCCGCGCAGATCTGGTAGCCAGGTTAGCCCTAAGAGCGCCAGCCCAAAGGCAATGTAGAAGATAATTTTGGGATCCATGAAGCCGCGATGCAATCGTATAGGGAATGGCGATACAACCAGTGCTATGACACATCTGACCAGCTTGCCTCACTAGATACTGCGCCATTTTCGGGCCTGTTGTCCTATGCCATACAACATATTTCTCAAGTTCTCAACACGGTTGCCCCAGCCTAATGCATGTCATAGCCGAAGACATTGGCGTCGGCTTCGCCCAGATTAATGTCGGCTAGGCCATACTCCTGCCAACGCTGCGAGACTAGCGCCGCCATCTCCGGGTCAGACTCTAGCTGCTCGCCCCACTCGTGGTCGGTTTCGGGCGACACCTTGGTAGTCGCGTCAATGCCCATGCGGCTGCCTAGACCTAGCCGTTCATTGGCAAAGTCTAAAGAGTCAAATGGGCTGTCGGGCAAAATAAACACGTCGCGAATTGGGTCTACCTTAGAGGTGACTGCCCACACCACCTGACGCGGATCGCGGATATTGATGTCTTTGTCGACGACGATCACAAATTTGGTATAGGTAAACTGCGGCAGCGCTGTCCAAAACGCCATAGCAGCGCGACGAGCCTGACCCGGATAGGACTTGTCAATGGAGATAATCGCCGCTTTGTAGCTGAGCGCTTCCATCGGCAAGAAGAAATCGACAATTTCGGTTACCTGCTGGCGGAGAATGGGAGTGTAAATGCGGTTGAGCGCGATCGCCATCATCGCTTCTTCTTTGGGCGGGCGACCGCTAAAGGTGGTGAGATAGACCGGCGCTTTGCGATGGGTCATGCAGTGAAAGCGAATCAGCGGCGCATCGTCAGTCACCCCGCCGTAGTAGCCCATATGGTCACCAAAGGGGCCATCGGTCGCGGTTTCGCCAGGGGTAATGGTGCCTTCTAGGACAAACTCCGACGTTGAGGGCACTTCCAGATCAACAGTTTTGCACTTGGCCAGAGAGATGCCCCGACCGCTGTAAAGCCCGGCAAACAGCCACTCGGAGAGGTCTACTGGGATGGGAGTAGCGGCAGCCAAGATGATTAACGGGTCTACGCCGATGGCGATCGCCACTTCCAAATTCTTCCCCCGCTCTGCCGCCTTACGCAAATGCCTGGCCCCGCCCCGCACCGAGAGCCACTGCACCGTCATCGTATTGGCAGACTGCAATTGCAGGCGATAGACCCCCACATTGGGCACGCCGGTTTCACAGTCTTTGGTAATCACCAGGCCGAGCGTCACCACCTTACCGCCGTCTTTGGCGTAGGGGCGAATCATTGGAATGCGCGTCAGGTCTACTTTGTCGTCCAGCGTCACTACCTGCTGGCAGACGGGCAGCCAGTCGCGCGAGGGCTTGGCCTTGACCACGTCAAACAGGACCTTGCCCAGGTCAATCGCCTGAGAGATCTTCTTCGGCGGCTTGGGCTGCTGCAACATGCCCAGCTTCTTCCCCAGCCCCTCCAGCTCTTCTGGGTGCTCCATGCCCATCGACCAGCACACCCGCTCCACGGTTCCTAGCAGATTGACCACCACCGGATAAGGCGAGCCTTTCACGTTCTCAAACAGCACAGCTGGCCCCCCGGCCTGCAAGAGGCGGTTGGCAATTTCAGCAATCTCCAGATCGGGATCTACCTTTGCACTGACGTTAATCAGCTGCCCCCGCGCCCTAACTTTTTTGAGAAAATCTCGCAGATCCTTCGCCATAGTGGTGCCGTATAAAGGAGTGGAACCGTATAAAGGCCGGTATTAATTATGGAGAGAATCTAACACTTATAGCGGGTTATACCAATTTTTTTGAATGATTTAGAACCTATCGCTTTTCAGGGTTACGCACCTGCTAGCGCCGCTTTTTGCAGCTGCATCAGTTCACCGATGCCCTTTTCGGCGTAGTTGAGCATGGCATTGAGCTGAGTACGGGTAAAGCTACCGGCTTCGGCAGTGCCCTGCACTTCAATGAATTCCAGCTTTTCGTTGAGCACCACGTTAAAGTCAACGTCGGCAGCAAAGTCTTCAGGATAGTTGAGGTCTAAAAACGGTTCGCCTTCTAGCAGGCCCACCGAAATGGCGGCGATCTGGTGGCGGATAGGGGAGGCGGGGAGCTGTTGGGTTTGGAGGAGGTGAGCGATCGCATCCTCAAGCGCCACATAGGCCCCAGTAATCGCCGTCGTCCGCGTGCCCCCATCCGCCTGTAGCACATCGGCATCAATGGTGATAGTCCGTTCGCCCAGCGCCGATAGATCTAGCGCCGCCCGCAAACTGCGCCCAATCAGCCGCTGAATTTCTTGCGTGCGCCCCGACAGCTTCATAAATTCACGCGACTTGCGCGTCTGCGTAGCCCCCGGCAGCATTCGGTATTCAGCCGTCAGCCAGCCCTGGCCAGAGCCTTTGAGAAACCGGGGCACACCTTCATCTATAGAGGCAGTACACAGCACCCGCGTGTTGCCGCAGTGAGCCAGCACAGACCCCGCTGCATACTGGGTAAACTGTCGTTCAAACTGGATCGGTCGCAGCTGATCGGGCTGTCGGTTGTCAGGGCGTTGCCAGGCCATAGGAAAATCACTACATAGCTACCACCGTTCAGCATAGTACGTACCTCGTAGCTCGTCCTCTGTTTTGACAGGCTCAATTTGCAACATGTAGCGTAACCATCGCTGGATTATCACCTCAATACGCTATATTTGGTTGGTCATCCGTCTTACGGCCCTATGGTTCCACAGCTTAGAGCATTGCCCGGCGACCCCTTTCCGCCTGTCCGTCGCCATCCCATGCTTCACGCCATCGAAGGCACTGTGCAGGTGTTTACCTCGCAGCACCGCACTTTTTTTACCAATGTGATGGTGCAGGCGATGCGCATTGCCGAACAGGGCGTTCCTGTCTTAGTCGTACAGTTTTTGAAGGGAGGCATCGGCCAGGGCCCAGATCATCCCGCCCAAATGGGTCAAAACCTGGACTGGATTAGATGTGGCTGCTGCGAGTGCATCAGCGGGCCTGAGGTGACTGCCGAGGCTCAAACCGCGCTGCTAACCCTGTGGCAGCACACTCAAGCCATCGTCAACGAAGGCAAATATGGCCTGGTTGTGCTCGATGAGCTGAGTCTGGCGATTGACTTTGGCCTGATCAAAGAAAACGAAGTCTTAAATTTGCTCAAGCATCGCCCTGGCCATGTAGAAGTAATTTTGACCGGGCCGCAGATGCCCGATTCGCTGCTGACAGTCGCCGATCAGATTACAGAATTTCGACGAAACTATGTGGTTTAGCCCAGCCTCGTCAAGTGAAAACAGCTTTCAAGTAGGAGACAACCCATGATTAAAAACGATGCGTGGATTAAGACAGCGGCTAGTCAGGGCTTGATTGCTCCTTTTGAGCCGTCGCTGATTCGCCGGGCGCAGCTTTCGTCACAGCCTCACGAGACGCCGGTGATTAGCTACGGCCTCTCTTCCTACGGCTACGACATTCGCCTATCGCCCAATGAGTTTCGTATCTTTCGCCATGTGCCCGGCACGGTGATCGATCCGAAGAACTTCAATCCTGAAAATCTGGAGCCGACTAAGCTCAAGCAGGATGAGAACGGCAGCTATTTTATTTTGCCCGCGCATTCTTATGGGCTCGGCGTGGCTTTGGAGCGGCTGCAAATGCCTAACAACATCACCACTATCTGCATTGGCAAGAGCACCTACGCCCGCTGTGGCATCATTGCCAATCTGACGCCTGCCGAGGCCGGATGGCGCGGCTACTTAACGCTGGAGTTTTCTAATTCTTCTAGTGCTGACTGCCGCATCTATGCGAATGAGGGCGTTGTGCAGCTGTTGTTTTTAGAAGGTGAGCCCTGCCAGGTGAGCTACGAAGCCCGGCGCGGTAAGTATCAAGATCAGCCGGAAGCGGTTACCATTGCTCGTGTTTAAAGGGCATTGGGCAAAAGGCGCTTAGGGAAGCGGAGCGAAATAAGGTACTATTTTTCGGGCTTCGACTGCGCTCAGCCCTCGGTTCTCGCCTTGCGCATTGGGTACTTTATTTTGACGTGAGTCCCTTAGTGTAATGAGAGCGATGGAAGAGCGCGCTAATGTGGCGCTGGTGATGGCCAGAAACGCAGAGGAGCGCGATCGCTGCCAGTCGGCGCAGGTGTGTGAAGAGCGATCGCAGATATCAAAATCCCATCCGCAGGTGATTCGCAAGCTGCTGGTAGAAGGCTGCTGGTAGAAAGCTGTGCGTAATGGCTGCTTTATCGATTTTTCCCTCACGAGTCTCCTCGCGAAAAAAAGTAGTAAGGTAGGAAACAAGCGGTTTCCACCTGGCTGACTGACAAAAAAGTATTGGCGTCGGCTGCGTCGTAGTGAACTCAACGGCTAGCCAGACTTTACAAAAGACCGTTGAATTCACCCTGCCGAGCCGATCACCACCCTTAATTCATGATGTCCCCCTCCGAAGACAATTCATCTGGCGCGCTCGTTGCGAGTGACTCACAAGCGGTTGCGATTAAAACCATGGACTCGGAGCAATCCTTCAAAACCGATGCTCCCTTTCCGGTGGTGGGTATTGCCGCTTCCGCCGGAGGCTTAGAGGCATTTACAGCCCTAATTCGTCATTTGCCCACCGATACGGGCATGGCGTTCGTGCTGATTCAGCATTTATCGCCTGACCACGAAAGCTTGCTGTCTGAGATTTTGGGCAGAGCTACCGCCATGCCTGTGCAGCAGGTGACAGACCGGATGACAGTCGAGCCAAACGAAATCTACGTGATTCCGCCCGGCACCCAAATGACGCTGGAGGACGGACTGCTACATCTAGCGCCGCGACAGAAAACTAATGGGACCCATCATCCGGGAGATGCGTTTTTTGAGTCGTTAGCCCTTGATCGCGGCACTAAAGCGATCGCCGTCGTGTTATCCGGCACCGATGGCGATGGTTCCCATGGGTTGAAAGCGGTCAAGGTGGCTGGCGGCGTCACCTTTGCTCAGTGCGAAAGTACAGCCAAGTTCGACAGTATGCCAAATACGGCAGTGGCGACGGGCAACGTGGATTTTGTGCTGCCGCCGGAACAAATTGCCGAATCACTAACCAAACTGAGCCGCAGCCCCTTGTTGTTTGCCGCAGATCTAATCCAAGCGGTGAAGGAGGTGCCGCCCCCGCCGGGTGATGCGTTGGCGAAAATCTTTGCGCTCTTGCGAACAACAACCGGGGTTGATTTCACGCGCTACAAACCGAACACTTTAAATCGCCGGATGCAGCGCCGGATGGTGTTGTATCAACTCGAAAGCCTGGAAGAGTACGCTGAATATCTGCAAGCGCATCCGGAAGAAGTGCAGGCATTGTATGAAGAAATTCTGATCCACGTCACCAGTTTCTTCCGCGATCCCCAAGTCTTTGAACAGTTGAAGGTGCAGGTTTTCCCCAAGATTAGCGAAAACAAATCGATCGATGCGCCGCTGCGGATCTGGGTGGCAGGCTGCTCCACTGGGGAAGAAGTCTATTCGATCGCCATTTGCCTACTAGAGTTTTTCGACGATCAGGCGACCATGCCGCCGATTCAGATTTTTGCCACCGACATCAGCGAAACGGCCATTAGCAAAGCCAGATCCGGCTTCTATTTAGACAGCGAGATGAAAGGGGTTTCACCGGAGCGTCAACGCCGCTTCTTTGTGCCCTTACCTAGCGGCGGGTATCAAATTAGCAGCACTGTCCGCGAACTGTGTGTGTTTGCCCGTCATAACTTAGCAGGCGACCCCCCCTTCTCCAATCTCGATCTGGTTAGCTGCCGCAACGTGCTGATTTATTTATCAGACCCGCTGCAAGAACGCCTGATGTCGCTGTTTCATTACAGTCTCAACCCAACGGGCTTGCTGCTGCTGGGCAAGTCCGAAAGCGTTAAAACCGCCTCAGATTTGTTTGCGACTGTGGATGAAGCCTGCAAGCTCTATGCCCGAAAATTGACCTCGACTCGTCCCTTATTTTCGTTTACGACGACTCAACCCGCCTCCAGCGCTAACAGTCCGCAACGCATCTCTGAAAGCTTCGTCAGTTCGGTTGATCTAGCGCAAGAAGTGAGCCAACTGATTTCAAACCGCTACGCGCCGCTATCCGTCGTGGTGGATGACCAGATGCAGATTTTGCAAATGCGCGGCGACCTCAACCCCTACCTGGAATTAATCCCAGGCACTACAGATCTAAACCTACTGCGAATGGCACCGGAAAACTTAGCGATTGTCCTTCGCACTGCCCTGTATCAGGCCCAGACCGAAAACGCGGTCGTGCGCCAAGAACAGATTCAGCTAGAAGCGGGGGAGCAACCGCAATATCTCGATCTAGAAGTGATGCCGTTCCGTCTAGCCCTGACAAACGCGCTCTATTTTTTGGTCGTGTTGGAAACCATCTCACCCCCTGCCCCTGCCCTTGAATCAGCGACGATCACAAGCCAAGAGCCAGCCGATTTAGAGCGGGAAAATATGCAGTTGCGGGAATCACTGGCAGCCGCAACCCAACGAGAACTCTCGGCGCAAGCTCACCTGCAAGCGGTGATTCAGGAGCAAAACCAACTGAACCAAAGCCTGCGGGTGGCCAACGAAGAAGTCCTATCGAGCAACGAGGAACTGCAAAGCACCAACGAAGAACTGCAAACGGCAAAAGAAGAGATTCAAGCCACCAATGAAGAACTCTCGACTACCAACGACGAACTTCGCAACCGCAACCT
Source organism: Phormidesmidales cyanobacterium (assembly GCA_038260635.1). Taxonomy (GTDB): domain Bacteria; phylum Cyanobacteriota; class Cyanobacteriia; order Phormidesmidales; family Phormidesmidaceae; genus Phormidesmis. The sequence goes on along the minus strand of JBBSNR010000088.1, from coordinate 1,972 downwards.
GCAACAAAACCGTGACAACAGCGACCTGAACAACTTTGTTGCCAGCATCAGTGTGCCGATTGTCATGCTGACCAACGACTTAAAGATTCGCCGCTTTACCCCCACCGCCCAGCGCCTGTTCAATTTTATTCCGACCGATGTCGGGCGACCGTTTAGCGACCTCCACGCCAACTTCGATGTTTCCCAGCTAGAACCGATGATTTTAGAGGTGCTGGAAACCCTCAACACCCAGGAACAGGAGCTTCAAACCCAAGAGGGTCACTGGTACAGCCTCCGCATTCGTCCCTATCGCACCACGGCAAACCAAATCGACGGCGTGACGCTGGTATTTGTGGACATTGACGCGCTCAAACGCCATTCTGCTACCTTAGAAGCTGCCCGCAACTATGCCGAAGCGATCGTCGAAACCGTGCAAATCCCGCTGGTGGCGCTCGATGCCGATTTGCAAGTCAACACCGCCAATCGAGCCTTCTACAAAACGTTTCAGGTGTCCGCTTCAGCCACCGAGCAGGTCTCTTTGTTTGAACTCGGCAATGGGCAATGGAATGTTCCCGCACTGCGATTAGCTCTCGAAGAAATGCTGATCAATCATCGTCCGATTCAGGATCTGGAGGTGGAGCATGATTTCGAGCAAATTGGGCAAAAAACACTGCTGCTAAATGCTTGCAGGCTGCAACGAGAAGACAACGCCGACATGATTTTGCTGGCAATTGAAGACATTACTGAGCGCAAGCAAAATGAAGCGGAGCTAAAAGCCGCTGACCGCCGTAAGGACGACTTCTTGGCTGCTTTAGGGCATGAACTGCGCAACCCGCTCAACTCGATTAGCAACAGCATTACGCTGATGCAAACCCTGGAAGCAGCAGATTTTACAGAGACAGCCTCTCGCGATTCATCGCATGAGCAGCTTCACCAACGCGCCGGGCAGCTTCATGCCGTCGCCAGTCGCCAGCTCACCCAGCTCACTCGCCTAGTCGATGACTTGCTTGATGTTTCGCGAGTTGCCTACCAGAAGATTCAGCTACACCGGCAGCAAATGGATCTGACGCAGCTGCTCAGAGATCTCGTTACAGATGCTGAGAGCGCTGTATCACAGAAAAGGCTTACGCTCAATGCTGTGCTGCCTGAGGCCGTTATTTGGGTCAATGGAGACACGGCTCGCCTGATGCAGGCTTTCACCAATGTCTTACAAAATGCGATTAAGTTCTCGGATCTCGATGGACATATTGAGATCTCTACCCAAGTGGAGTCAGAGCATGTCACCACCCGAATTGCTGATACGGGCATTGGCATGGAAGTAGAAGCGCTCACTCGCATTTTCACAGCGTTTAGCCAGGAAGATCGCAGTTTGGCTCGCAGCGGTGGATTGGGCTTGGGACTACCCTTGGCAAAGGGCATTATCGAGCTTCATGAGGGGCAAATTTGGGCAGAGAGTGCAGGGATAGGGCAAGGCACTGCTGTCATGATCAGGCTACCCCAGTTGATAGGAGCCACCGAGGTTTTGCCTCCTCCGTCAGATGCTGTTTCCGCTTCATCTGTGGCAGCAAGCGAGTCCAAACATATTTTAATCATTGAAGACAACGAGGATTCGTCCTTTCTTCTACAGCTTTTTTTAGAAGATTTAGGCTACCAGATAGATATAGCAAACACTGGTGAGCAGGGCCTATCATTGGCCAGGCAGCTTCAGCCAGATATCATCATCAGCGACATTGGCCTGACCGCTGCGATGGATGGCTATGCCGTCGCCCGCGCCATTCGCTCAGATCCGGCACTGGACGCTGTTTATTTGATTGCCACTAGCGGCTACGGCCAGCCAGAGGATAAAGCCAAAGCTAAGGCTGCCGGGTTTGATGAGCACTTTACTAAGCCTGTGAATCTCGATCAGCTCAAGAGTTTGATTGAGCAGTATATGGCTCTTAATCAGAGCAATACCTAATGTGGCGTTAAGGCTTAGCGTAGCAGAGCGATCGCT
>JBBSNR010000087.1:0-9530 GCA_038260635.1 Phormidesmidales cyanobacterium | reverse complement strand
CGCCTGCAAGCTCACCGCTAGCTCAGGCGCGCTGGTGCCAAGTGCAACCACCGTCAGGCCAATCACCAGCGGCGATATGCCCATGGTCGCTGCCAGTTTAGAAGCGCCCTTAATCAAGATCTCCGCGCCGCCCACCAGCAAGATCAGGCCCACTGCCAAAGAACCAACTGTCCAAATATTCATAGGTGCTTTGCCAGTTCTCTTCTCACAGTTTTCTTCTTACGGTTTTCTTCTTACGGCTCTCTTCTCTGGGTTCTTTTCTCGGGGCTCTCTTCTTTGGGCAGCTTGGCAAACTGACGCTTTACAATAACGATAACTGCTCTGGGGTGCAAGACCCCTCAAAAGTCACCAGCAATGTCTTCTGCGCCCTACTCTGATTCTTCACAGCTCAATCTTCAACCTAACAGTGACAGCGCTAGTGCCGCCGCCGAAAAACTTAATGCGGACCAGGCCGCAGGTCAGGCAAAGCTGGCTCCCTGGCGATCGCCCCTCGCTAGAGCCATTCACCGCAATCGCTCTCAGGCTTTTTCTCGCTATTTTCAACTGGCCACCGTCCGCCCAGATGGGACGCCTGCCAATCGCACGGTTGTTTTCCGTGGCTTTTGGGCAGAGAGTAATCAGCTGATGGTGATTGGCGATCGCCGCAGCGAAAAAATTGAGCAAGTAGCGGACAATCCCGCTGCTGAGGCCTGCTGGTACTTTACCAAAACCCGCGAACAGTTCCGGCTGACAGGCCAGCTCACCGCCATTACCGCTGACACGAATCAAGCCAGCTTTGCCACTGCCCGTCAGCAGCTCTGGCAGCAAATTTCAGACAGTGCCAGACTACAGTTTGCCTGGCCACATCCCAAAGCTCCCCGCGCCAACGAGCAAGACTTTACCCCACCGCCACCCGATGACCAGACGCCCCCGCCGCAGTTTTGTCTGCTGCTGCTAGCGGTTGACAGCGTCGATCATTTAGAGCTGCGGGGCGACCCCCAAAACCGTCGTCTCTACGAGAAGATCCAGCCGTCAGCCGCCGCGCAAGCTACTCAGCAGTGGCAAGTCACCGCCGTTAATCCGTAGCCGCCGCCCATACAAGTCGCCCGTACACCTCTAAATGCCTGCTCCCCCCAGAAACTCTTGAATCGCCCGGTCGTCTATCCGACAGCACGTTTCAGAATCACCGCTTTCTGCCTGAAGCGCTCGCAGCAGCAGCGCCGCTTGGTCAGATCGACCCGCGCCTACAGCGACCAATTCTTTGGCATCAACCCTCTGGGCTGGTGTCACCGCTGATCGCAGCTGCGATAGCTCATTTTCTAGAGTATCAATCCGGTCTACCAGGGCCCGAATCGCCATTGCCTCAGAGTCTGGCAGTTTGGCGTGGTCTAAGGGCTCTACCCGCTCACCCGAGCGATAGACGATGCGCCCCGGCACGCCCACAACCGTGCAGTCAGAAGGCACTTCGCGCAGGACTACAGAGCCTGCGCCAATACGCACATCGTTACCAATTTGAATATTGCCCAGCACTTTGGCCCCAGCCCCGACAATTACACCAGTGCCCAGCGTCGGGTGGCGCTTGCCGGTTTCTTTGCCCGTGCCGCCGAGCGTCACGCCCTGATAGATTAGCGCCAGGTCGCCGATAATAGCTGTCTCGCCAATCACAACGCCCATACCGTGGTCAATGAACACGCCGCAGCCGATGGTCGCCCCAGGATGAATTTCGATGCCCGTCAGCGCCCGTGCCAGGTGCGAGAGCAGCCGGGGTACAAAAGGAAGGCCGATATGCCACAGCCAGTGAGCCACCCGGTGCATCACCAGCGCCTGAAAGCCCGGATAGAGTAGCGCCACTTCTAGCCAGTTACGGGCGGCAGGATCACGCTCAAAAATGATCCGAAAGTCTTTGGCAAGGGCTTTGAACACAGTGCGGTTTCCTACTGTTAAATGCAATTGGCCAAAACTATCTTAGCGTCTGAGTAATTCGCTTCCAACCCCCACAGAGATTCACAGCTACTAGGCCGACTTGATCCTCAGGCGGATTTTTATCAGCTATCGTTTTAGGGAGCGGGTTCAGACACTTCCAGCGTGTAGTTCAGGCGATCGCCCTGGTTAAAGCTGCCCACCCAAATGCGATAGGTTCCCTCAGGCCAATCGGTATCGGTCACGACGGCGTCTCGCTGATTGCGGCCAGGGTTGTCATTGCAGTCGATGCCCTTAGGGCCCTGAACTAGCAGGGTGGTATCGCCGCCGCCGCTGTCAACGGCAATTTGCAGGCGAGGATGGGGTTCGCTTAGCACTAGCGTATGGTTTGGCTGCTCAGCGCCATAGCCTAAACACAGTCGGCGACGGCGATCGCGCCCTGCCAGCAAAGTTAGGCTATAGTCCGCCGCGCTCGCCCCCTGCACCTGAGCTGCGCCGTCTGTGAGCGTAATCGGTTCAGGGTTGGCTTGGGCGATCGCTGGCCCAGCAAGCATCCATACGGTAATTGGTACAACGCTTAAACTTACAATTTTGTTTAACGGAATTTTTGCGAACGACATGATTCAGTGACTCCATCCAGGTGATATTTCAGACCCTATTACTAGCCGATTCCTAGCCGCATCGCCAGGCTCGGCGTCAGCGGCAGGAGTACCAGCAGCATCAGGAATAGCGCCAGCAGAGCCAGGGCCGCTCGGGTGTCGTCTGGTTCACTGAGATCGTCGCTACAGGGTCGTTCTGGCTGACGCTGCAAAAAGACAATCAGCACCGCCCAGTACAGCGCTAAAGGGTTAAACAGCCCAACTATAGCCAGCAGCACCAGTGTCACCGTCGTCGCCCGCACCAGCGTCTTGCGACCGTAAATTGCCTGGACGACTCGGCCCCCGTCAAGCTGACCGGCTGGCATGACGTTAATAGCGGTAATAATCAGACCCATCCAGCCGACAATCATCAGCGGATGCACATCGACCAAATCGGCCTGTAGCGCATCGCCCAAGACAGTGCGGGCCACGGTTCCCACTAAAATAGAGCCCTGAAAAAATTCAGCTGGCAGCTGAAACAAACTGCCGGGATGGGAGAGCACTAGGCCCAATAGTAAAAAGACAAAGGAAACCATGCCGCCCAAGGCGGGGCCAGCAAAGGCCACATCAAAGAGCACGGTGCGGTTAGGTAAAATAGACTCGAATCGCATGAGCGAGCCAAAGGCCCCTAGCTGCCATGCCGGGAGGAAAAAGGGCGGGCTAATTTTGACATCTAGCTGGCTTGCCAGCCGCCGATGCCCCAGTTCGTGAGCGCCCAAGACCACCGCTATACCCATCGCAATCGGCAGCGCTGCGGGCCAACGCTCAGGGCTTTGAAAGATATCGAACCCCTGTAAGATGCCCGCTGTCTCCAGACTGGTCGCCAAGGTGGCTACAGCCAGGGCTACCGCCAAAATCTTTTGCCTGACCGAAGTCGGCTGAGGATCGTTTTGTCTGGGCAGCACAATCACAACCGGCTTATTGTCTGGGTCCGCTAGCAGGAAAGAACGGTAGCGATCGCCTAGCTTCTCCGTCAGCTTCTGGCTCAACGTTTCAGCAGCCTGGTCAGGCTGCCCTCGCAGATTTCCTTGAAAAATGGCCCCTTCTTGATACGGCACGGTCTTGGTTCTAAAAAAGGTATCAATGCCAAAAATCCCTTCGATCACCGCCAGGTCTTCGGCGGGTATGGGCGGCAGCAAGTCTTCCTCCTCTTTCTGATCCGCCTGAGTTGCAGGGGCTTCGGTCGTTTCGGTCGAGCTGGCCTCACCGTTTATCTCGCTGTTCATCTCAGGGACAGTCGCCTCGTCAGCATCCGCACTCGCAGATGAAGGAAACGTCTCCTCATTCACGTCGCCAGTCAAGGTCGCCGCTTGCTCGGCGGCAACTTGGTCTTCACCGACAGCCCGCAGCCGCCTACCCAAATAGATATATACGCCCGCCGAGGAAACCACTAGCAGCAATATCCCTGCCAGATTGAGATAGATGCCCGCTGCTGAAAAGCCAAAAAACAGCAGCCACGGCCCCATCAGTACCACCGTCTGTAGCCAGGCTAAAAGGCCAAGCTCGCCATCGGGCCTGGCCTGCAAAAATCCCCAGCTCAAAATGCCAACTGCGGCGAGTAAAAGTAAAACTGTAATCATAAAACTGTCGCCATGGCAGCACAGCCCGCCGCCAGCGACGAGTCATAAGCCATAGCCTAGAGAGAAGGCTGATACAAGCTATTGGTCCTATTTTAGTGGAGGACGGCAAGGCGCTATTGCCACAGCCCGTTTTTTGTCGATTCGCTTTATCCAGCCAGGGCACAGAGCTTTCAGGTACACTGGCTGCTAAGCAATGCGAGAGCCTATGGCCAAATCTCCTGAGTCGGCTTCTGCCGCTGACGCTTTTGAAACCGACCTGTCGATTAGCGAGTCGCCCACTACCGGCTTTGTCCAACGCACTCAAGGCCGGAATTTTTCTGAGCAGCAGCCTGAACAGCGGCCAGTTAGCGGCCCTACCAGTCCGTCTACTGCCGGGCAAAATGTGAGCTTTAACGATTCTTTTACCGTTGACTACAACCCCGATCCTGATCTGCAAGCTGACAATGGTGACGCCGGTTACGTCACGACCAGTCAGCCCAACCGCCCGCTCAATGAATCGGAAGAGAGTAACGGCTTGCAGCCTCAAGAGCGCTATCGGCGTCAGCCTGCCATTAACCCGGTTGAGGTGGCTAAAGCACCTGTAAGCGTGGTGGCGATCGCCGGTGCCATTGTCGTCATTATTGGCTTCACCCTCGATAGCGTCTGGCTGATCTTAGCGGGCTCCGTAGTGGCCTTTGTCGTCTCGCTGCGGTTGCTAGCGCCCACCTTTCAAGAAGCGCTCAGCGACCTCACCCAGCAGCAGCGCGCCCTATTTGTCGCGATTCCGGCGCTGCTGCTAGGCGTCGTTGGCCTGATTCACACCAGCGGTATTGGTCGCCCAATTGCCCGTTGGGGCAGCGGCCTGCGTTGGGACATCATCAGCGCCCTCGGTGATTTTTTGGGTGCGATCGGCCAAATACTGATCGCCATCATCGCCGTCTACGTCGCCTGGCGGCAGTACATCATCTCCCGCGATCTCACCGTCCAGCAAAACCTGATCACCCAGCAGCAAACCATCGACTCTTACTTTCAAGGCATCTCAGAACTGGTGCTAGACGACGAAGGGCTGCTGGAAGACTGGCCCCAAGAGCGAGTGATCGCCGAAGCCAGGACCGCTGCCATCCTCAGCAGCGTCGATGCCGATGGTAAAGCCAAAGTACTGCGCTTCCTCTCTCGCTCCAAGCTGCTCACTCCCCTGGCCCGCGACCAGCGGCTGGGCCGTCCCATTCTCGATGGGATGGGCGGCTACGCCGAAGATCGCCCCCACGGAACCCGCGTCATCGACTTGGGCGTGATGCTAGCAGCCAGCGGCCTAGCCGATACTGACCTGCGCTGGTTAGATCTCAGTGAAGCCAATCTAATCCGCGCCGATCTGACGGGCTGCGACCTGGTGCGCACCAACCTCTCTCGCGCTATCCTCTGCGACGCGAACCTCACCAATACCGATATCATGGGCGTCCGCCTTTTTTACGGCGAACTCAAAACGGCCACCCCCCGCACCCGGCAAGACCCGCCCAATTACACCACCGGTGAATTTACGGGCACTGTTATCGAAGGGGCTGACTTTACCAACGTGCAGCGGCTTTCTGAAGTGCAGCGCTGCTACTGCTGTACCTGGGGTGGCAGTAAGACCCGAGCGACTATACCAGGTGGCTGTGAAGGTATACCCAATCGACTGGGACGCTGAAGCGCCCTCTTTAAAGATCCCGACAACCTAACGCTCCAGTTGAAGAAGATTTGATACAGTCGGCCCATAACGCGATCGCTTAAGCACAGCTTTATCGCCATGATTGGGTAAATTTGATTAGACGTTCCAGACGTTTAGCTCAACGCCGATCTGTCGAGTTGCCCCACTTTGCTCTTCTTACTGCCCTAGCACTATGGTTTCACGCTCCTCCGGGAAACGCTCTATCAAGCAATCCATAAGACGGGTTAAAAGTCGGCCTAAATCGGGAAAAGGTCAGCAGGCTGAAAATCGAGTTCAGCCGCCAGTCAAAGGGAAAAGTAAGCAGGCTGCCGCAGTCGTTGCTAACGTAGCCGCAGCAGCCGATGGGGATAAAAATCTCAGTCCTCGGCAAAAGCTGATTCTAGAGCGTGAGGCAGCGACTCGTCGTCAGCAAACGATAACTTTCGTCGCGCTGGTAGTTTTGGGCTCTAGCTTCATTGGTTTGCTAGTGGGTTTGCTGATTGATCTCATGCTTGGGGTAGCTACCGGTGGAGCTCTAATATGCTTGCTTCTGTCGTTCAAGTTCCAACGGCTTGCGCTCTATGCCTTTATTATCTACGTGCCCTTTGGGGGGACTATAACCTATGCGCTAGGCGGCAACCCAATCTTACAAATTGCTAAAGACGTCTTCTACATACCCGCCTTGATCGGCCTCTTTCAGTTTTGCCGAAAAAATCGCTTGCCTATTATTCTGCCAAAGGCGATTAAGCCACCCCTGATTTTCCTTCTGATTGTGGTGTGTATAACCATTTTGGTCACCAATCTACCCGATCAAATTGGCCAGGTAGACGGCAAATATCCGATGCTCATGGCCATTTGGGGAGCCAAGATTTTCTTTGGCTATGTTCCTCTAGTCGCCTGCGTTTACTACCTAATCCGCAATAAGGAAGACTTGGTCTTTATTCTGCGGCTGCAAGCGATCTTGGTCTTGGTGGCCTGTAGCTTAGGGCTTGTCCAATACCTGATGTTGAAAACGGGCATGTGCGCGGGTACCGCTGGGGCTGGTGAGGAGATGTTTCGCACTTCGCTAGAGGCCCGCTGCTTTGTGGGTGGCTCCCTGCTCTATTCACCAGATGTCGGGCAGATTCGGCTGCCGGGCACTTTTGTCGCTCCCTGGCAGTGGGGCTGGTTCCTGATATCGGCTGCTTTTTTCAGCTTTGGCACCACTTTTAGCGATAAGTCTGCGTTTTGGCGGCTGATCGGTCTGATTTCACTGGTAGCGGTGATGGTGATGGCGGTGGTCTCAGGTCAGCGAATTGCCCTGGTAGTAGCGCCTATTTCTATTGTGAGCTTAACGGTGCTGACCGGACAGGTGGCTAATTTGAAACGGTTTATTCCCATCGGCGTTGTGCTGGGTTTGATTTTGTCCTATCTGGTGGTTACCAATCCAGCGGTCATTGAAACTCGGATAGCCAGTCTGCAATCCCGGTGGAGCGCCTCTCCGCCGCAGGAATTTATTGCGGGGCAGTTTGGCGATGTGTGGCAGAAGCAGAAAGGCATTTTTGGCCACGGGGTAGGCCGTGCTACCAATTCTGCTCGCACGTTTGGCGAGACCACTTTAATTGAGACCTATCACCCTAAGCTGATCTACGAAATTGGCCCAATCGGTCTGTTTGCGGCTCTATCGGTCTACACCGCCTTGACGATCGCCACTTTTAAGATCTATCGGGCCACCCGCGATAAAAACCTCCGAAGCTACGCGGCTTCTATGTGGGTGTTTGTCTTATTTATTAGCTACTGCCCCTATTACTACCCTTTAGATGTTGACCCGGTAGGCGTTTATTACTGGCTAGCGGCGGGCATCATTCTCAAAATTCCGGAGTTGGAGCGACAGGAGCGAGAAAAGCTAGCGCTCGAACAGTCTCCGGAGGATGCAGAAGTGCCCAAGTCAAATCGTCGCAAGCGAGTCAAAAAGCAGCCGACCTTTGCTTGAATCGTTTGATTAAATCGTTGACTGCTGCTCATCAATAGTTTTTGCCTGCTGCTATTCCTCTAGCCCTATGACAGCTTCATTATGACAACTTCTGCTGCTTGGCCATTAATTTCGGTGGTGATCCCGACCTACGGGCGCGAAGGCGTGCTGTGTGACACGCTTAAGAGCGTGCTGGAGCAGACCTACGCAAACTACGAAGTGATCGTAGTTGACCAAACTCAGCGCCATGAACCCGCTACCCAAGCTTTTTTAGAACAGCTTGTCGCTGAGCAGAAAATTCAGCTGTATACTGTCGCCTGGGCCAGTTTGCCTGCTGCGCGCAACTATGCGATTGAGCGGGCAAACGGCAGCATTTTTCTGTTTCTAGATGACGATGTGGAGCTGCCTGCGGGTTTCTTAGAGGCTCATGCCCAAGGCTACGAGGGCAGGCCGGAGGTGGGTGCGGTGGCTGGCCGGGTCTTCGACCGGATGAAGCTGTCAGAGGCTAAGGATCTTGCGATAGAAATGCTGCCGCCGGAGGCGATGGATCCCGGAATTGCCTGGTATCACATCGACTTGGTGCATACGGTTAAGCCTCAGCGGGTGCTGACTGCCCGAGGCTGCAATATGTCTTTTCGGCGTTCGGTGTTTGAGCAGTACGGGCTGCGGTTTGATGAGCGCTTTCGCGGCAGTGCGGTGCGGGAGGAGTCGGATTTTTGCTTGAGGGTGCGTAAAACCGGCATGATCATCTGGTATGAGCCAGCGGCCCATCTCGTGCATTTAGGTGAGGAGACGGGGGGCTGTCATGACATCAGTACGCGATCGCTCGAATACCAGATGACCTTTTACCACAACCATTTTTTGATGGCGCTCAAAAACCTGACGCCGGGGCAACTGCTGCGGCTATCGGCCAGCCTATTTGACTGCCACGTCTTGGGCAATCCGCCCTGCAATAAAAGCGGCTCACCGCTGAAAGTGCTCAGTCGCTTTGGGTTTTATCTACTGGGTTTTCTCAAAGCCTGCTGGACCCTACTCAAACCTGGCGGTCGTGATGGCCGGCTCTTTAGCCAGCCGCCTTCGGCATAGCGCCCGCTTGCCTTTTGCTGCACTGCCACTAAAGCTGCCCTAATGAAGATTCTTGTTGCCAGCCACACCTATATTGTCGACCTCAACTGTGAAAAGCTGCGATCGCTCACGCAAATTCGCCCAGACATCGAAGTGACGGTGGTCGTGCCTAAGCGCTGGAACCCCGGCGGCGTACAGAGCCGCAAAATTGAGACCCAACCCCGGCAGGACGGTCGCTTTCGAGTCGTACCAATTTCCAACTTCAGCCAAAACAACCAGGGACTGCTCAGCTTTGGGGCCGACATCATCCCGCTGCTGCGTCAGTTTCAGCCCGATGTCATTCAGGTAGAACAGGGATCAAAAGCGCTGGGCTATGCCGAACTGATCACGCTTAACCGGCTGCTGCAGCTCAAGGCCAAAAACGTCTTTTTTACCTGGTGGAATTTGCCCTACGAGGTGAAGTTTCCGCTGTCTTTGCTAGAAAACTACAACTTGCGCCACACCGATGGCCTGGTAGTCGGCAATCAGGATGGGGCTGACATCTTGCGTGAGCACGGCTACCATGGGCCTGCCTGCGTGATGCCGCAGCTTGGCATCGATGAAAGTATTTTTCGCCCCGATCCACAGCCCGATCTGGCTGCTAAGCACGGGATCGCCCAGGACGAATTTGTGATTGGCTTTGTCGGTCGCTTTGTCGAAGAGAAGGGTCTGCTGACTCTGTTTCAGGCGCT
>JBBSNR010000086.1:0-9551 GCA_038260635.1 Phormidesmidales cyanobacterium | reverse complement strand
GGCGCTTATGGCAATCACGGAGAAACCGTTACTTTTTTGACCGGTTGTTTTCCGCTGGGTCTGTACCGCTGCGCCAATCAGTCTTACCGGGGAACTGTTGTGTATACGAACACGATGCCTGCGGGGGCATTCAGGGGGTATGGCGCAACTCAGGGAACCTTTGCAATGGAGTCTCAGCTTGACGAGATTGCGCACAAGTTAAATATCGATCCGATTGAACTGCGACAACAGAATCTGATTACTGCCGAAGATGAAATTCTCATCGGGCGAGAAGAACACTTTCATATCATCGGCAGCTATGCGCTAGATGACTGTATTGAGAAAGTAACTCAAGCGCTGGATTATCCGCCTGCCAAACAGCCCGCCAAACAGCCGGAAGAAGGCCATATTAAGCGCGGTATCGGGTTTGCCGCGACGATGCAGGCTAGCGGCCTAGCCAAAATTCACTTAGCTCGCGTCAAACTGTCTCTCTTATCTGATGGACTTTATGAGCTGCGAACGGGATCTGTAGATGTGGGTACAGGGTCGGATACGACTCTGCGTCAGATAGCGGCGCAGGTACTAGGAACCACCGTAGAGAAAATAAAGATCGTGGTTGCCGACACGCACCATACCCCCTTTGATGCCGGGTCTTACGCCTCTGCAACACTCTTCATCTCCGGGCAAGCAGTGAATTTGGCGGCTCAAAAACTGCGATCGCGTCTGCTTAAAACCGCTGCTCAGCGACTGGAAGTTGCCCCCGACTCCTTAGAAATCGACAAAGACAAACTTTACAGCGCTACTACAGAAATAACGCTTCAGCAGCTCGCTCAGGCGGCAACAGAACAGGGAGAGTCGCTAGAGGTAGAGCTAGAACATACGAGCGATCGCGCCTCCCTCACCTTCGCCTTTTTGGGCGCGGAGGTCGAAGTCGATACCGAAACCGGCAGAATTACAGTACTGCGCTGCGTAGAGGCGGTCGATATCGGTAAAGCCATTAACCCACGGATCTGTCGAGGACAGGCGACGGGCGGGCTGGCGATGGGCCTGGGCTACGCACTCAATGAAGAATTACGCTTTGATACGCAAGGCAAAATCTTGAATCCCAGCCTGCGAACTTACCGAATTCCATCAGCGACGGATGTGCCACCGATGGACGTATTTCTAATTGAGAAAGCCGATCCTTACGGGCCGTTTGGGGCTAAGGGAATTGGTGAAATTGGCACGAACTGCGCAGCTCCGGCGATCGCCAATGCCGTCGCCCAGGCCACCGGCGTGAGACTACGCCAGCTCCCGATGATTCCCGAGCGCGTATGGCAAGCCCTGAAAGCAGAATGATGAGCGACCAATCCTTTTACCAGCAGATCAAAAGCCGTCTAAAGCAAGCTCCCGTTGTAGTTGCGACTATTGTTGAAACAATCGGCTCCGTGCCCAGAGAAATCGGTGCGAAGATGGCTGTATGCCAAGGCGGCAGCCTAATTGGTACGATTGGTGGGGGCGCGGGTGAAGGGAAGGTGATTGAACAAGCTTTGAAAGTATTTGAAGGTAAAAAACAACTTGTTGAGATAGATCTCACAGGTGCGCCTAACCAAGAGACTCAGGGCGTCTGTGGGGGGAAAGTGAAGGTATGGTTGGAAGTCTGGGCGGGTGAGGGGGCGATCGCCCTAGTCGAACAGATCCTACAATCGTTTGAGAGGGGTCAATCTAGCTGCTTGGTGACACCGTTGGGAAGCGATCGCCAGCCCTATTTAACCGATAAACATAAACCCCCTGATTTGAGCGCTGATTGTTTTGTCGAAACCATTCAGCCAGCACCTGTTTTATTGATGATCGGCGGCGGGCATGTCGCGGTAGCTTTGGCTCAAGCGGCTAGCTTCGCAGGATTTCAAATAGCAGTGCAGGATGACCGCCCTGATTTTGTTACCCCTGAGAGATTTCCGCAAGCGCTGTTTTTGTCACACTCTGTTACTGAAACTTTAGATCGGTTCGCGACTTGTTCCCAGCTGTATGTGGTTTTGCTAACAAGAGGCTATTCTCAAGATGTTAAAGCACTGCAAACGCTTCTGCACCGCTCCTTGGCTTATCAATACATTGGGATGATTGGCAGCCAAAAACGTGTCCAGATAGTTCGCCAAGCGCTACCACAGCAGGGAATATCCTTAGAAAGACTGACAAACTTTCATGCGCCGATTGGCTTAGATATTGGCGCACTCACCCCTCAGGAAATTGCGGTTAGCATCTGCGGAGAGCTGATTAAAGTGCGTCGTGGCGGGACGGGGCGATCGCTCTGTCAGCAAATGCAGCCGTCTCAGGCATTCTCGAAAGGCCATACAAAAGAACGGCTGTATGCAAAGCAATAGTCAAGACTTCGCCATCATTTTAGCCGCCGGTTTTTCTACTCGCATGGGTGTTTGCAAAACCACTTTACCCTGGCGCAATCATCAGTCTCTTCTACGCTATCAGGCAGAACAATTCCTCCAGGCCAATATCACACCAATTGTTGTCTTAGGCGCTCACAATGCGGCTCGGCAGACAGATTGTCCACCGGGTAGTCAAGTGGTGATTAAGGCGGTGGGCGATCGCAGCAAGACTCGCTCAATTCTGACAGGATTGGAAGTGCTGCCTCTAGGAACGTCAACAGTTACCATTTCTGCTGTTGATCAACCGCGCTCTACTCACATCTATCAAACCTTATTACAAGCTTATCGACAGGAAAAAGCGTTGATTACAGCTCCCCGCTATCGCAATAGGGCAGGCCATCCGGTGTTGTTCTCTCATCAACTGTTGCCTGCGCTTAAAAAAATTAGTGACTCAAGTTTGGGATTGCGCAACCTGGTTCAAGCACTGCACTCTAAAACCAAAAGAGTCGCGTTTGACACGCCTGAAGTATTAATCGATATCAACAACGAAAAGACGTATCGATTGCTGTTGACTGGCAATATGACAATCCTCAGAACTCAATAGTGCGCACTGTGAGATCTTTCGCTGGGCAATCACCCTGGTGGGTACTGCGATCGCATATCTTTACGGGCAAGGATAGTAGCATAGCCGGATTTTTCAGGACTCGGCCCGTAACTGTTAATTATTGCGCCGATTTGACCGCCAGTCGTCGAAAAATCGGCAATGATAGAAATACAGAGCCCTTACGCTTCGAGGCTTTACTATGAATAGATGGTTTCAAGTTTTTGCAGGAATTGCGATCGCAGCGCCGGTAGGTATCGTCATTTGGCCTGCCTTTGCCCAGCTCACAGCAGAGTCTGAGGGCTCCATTAACGAAGCTATTGATACCGCAGACGAAAGCGCTGTGGAAACAGAAGCCTTAGCTTTTTCCTGCCATATTGATGAGGGGATTCCGATGACGGTCGCGCAGACGCCCACGGCGACGGTGCCGATTGTGCGGTGGGACAAGGCCGCGATCGCCATTGAAACCACTCCACAAACCGACTGTGAAACCAGCGCCGCCCAGTTTCAAACCGCCTACGACGACGGCCTGCTCAGCTACATCACCACCGGGCGAATGAATGGTCAGCTGGTCGCCTGCGCCGCCGATACGCTGAGTGGCCGCTGCCTGAGTCGGCTGCTCGGCCTCCGAGCCACTCAGCGACCCCGAGTGGCTTTGCAGGAGGTTTTGCAAATCCGCCTCCCCACCGAAGGGCCGATCTCCGATACAGGGCCGCGCCCTTACGTGGCGCTAGACCGCTATTTGAGCGGCGGCTACGACAGCACCGCCGACTAATCACCTGGGTCAACGCCATCGCCCCAGCCTGCCGTTCCTCAAACTATCGTCTTGCCAAAATCGTTGCCAAAGAGAGTCCAGTCATGATAAAACTCCCCCTGATACTTCTAGGAATCAGTGCCCTATCAGCCCCGGTCGTCCTTTCTTTAGAACCTTCTGAAATCAATACCACGGCAAAAGAAGGCACCGTTCGCGTCAATGGGCAAAGCCCCGGCTCGGGCGTTATCTTCAAAAAAGAGGGCGATCGCTACTACGTTCTGACCGCTAAGCATGTTGTGGAAACACCCGACGAATACGAGATTATCACCCCCGATGAACAGGTTCACCCGCTCGACTACGACAAAATTCATACCCTGGCAGAAGTCGATCTCGCCGTCGCCGAATTTGAAAGCGAGCAGACCTATCCGATTATTGAGCTGGGCGATTCTGATGCGGTGACAGAAGGCGACAGTATTTTTGTCGCTGGCTGGCCACAGTCGGGGCAGGCGATTCCTTACATTTACCAGTTCATCTCGGGGAGTATTTCGGGTTTGGCAACCAGGCCGCTACCCGGCGGATACGGACTCATCTATACCAACACGTCCCGTCAAGGCATGAGCGGTGGCCCCGTTCTGGACGATAGCGG
Source organism: Phormidesmidales cyanobacterium (assembly GCA_038260635.1). Classification (GTDB taxonomy): domain Bacteria; phylum Cyanobacteriota; class Cyanobacteriia; order Phormidesmidales; family Phormidesmidaceae; genus Phormidesmis. The sequence continues at coordinate 5,211 of JBBSNR010000086.1, read as the reverse complement.
CAAAGTGGTGGGCATCCACGGTCGGGCAGAAGGGAAAGAGATTTATTTGCCCAACTCAGAATTTGACGCAACGATTGTGCGCGATGGCTTTAGCCTGGGTGTTCCGATCAATACGTTTTTAGTGAGCACTGCTGATCTGCCGGTCGAACCAGTGCTTTCACCAGCGCTCAGCGAGAAAATTGAGACCCGACGGCAGGCGATCGCAGTTCCTTTTACCCGCCCGCCTGACCTTGAAAGTGTCAGAGTTGTCAATAACAATCAGTTCCGAGAATCTGAATACTTGTTCAATATCAACATTCCCGCAGATGCTGGGAGACCCCTTCAAGAGCTTGTCTTCACTCAAATTGAGGGACGAGACTATCCTAGTTTTAGCATTCGAGACACCCATGCGTACGATAGGGGCGATCGCAGCGCCGATCTACCGCTCAGCTTAGTCGCCAACGACTCTGATGAGAAAACCATGACCGTCATTTTTGACCCGCCAGTTGAACCAGGTCGCAATATCACCGTTGCTCTCAAAACCCATCGCAACCCCAGAGAGGATACCTATCTCTACACCGTGGTAGCCTCCCCCGCAGGCGACTCTGTCCGCAGTCAGCGGGTTGGCACCGGACGGGTGCGGATTTATGAGCCAGAAACGTTTTAAAGGGTGAGCCGATGTGGACTGTAGCGCTGGGAATTTTGCTGCAAGGTGAGCCTGTTCTAAGGATTGAGCCTGCACCAGAAAGCAATTCTATCCAAGAAACTGCTCAAATCCTTCAGCTCGGTACGGGCGATCAAAGTGATCTACAGCAACGAGGACTTGAGCAGTTTTATAGAGGAGAGTTTAATGAAGCGATCGCCTCGTTTCAAGCGGCGATCGCACTTGCCAACAACCCTGCTACAGCGGCTCACCTTTATAGTCAGATAGGCCATAGCTACGCTAACTTAGGCGATTACGAAACGGCACTAATCATGCTGGATGAAGCGCAATCGCGATATGAACAGTTGGCGCTCTCGACAGGCTTAGCCGAAGTGAATATTTATCGTGGTTTTGTGCGACGGCGGCAGGGTGACTATAGCGAAGCCCTACGCCTGCTGGAAACAGCACAGGCTGACTTAGCAGTCGCAGAAAATGAAGAAGGTGAAAATATAGCAGAAATCGCTCAGTGGCGAGAGATTTTAACTGGAGAAGCTTTGCACAATCTAGCCGCAGTTAAGGCCGCATTGGGAGAGAGTGATGCTGCGATCGCACTAAACAACCAGGCGCTAACTATTTGGGAAACGCTACAAAATGCCTCCTCACTCACCCGACAGTTTCACCGGGGGCGATCGCTCAACAATCTAGGCGGCATTTACTACACCCTGGGCGAAATAGAAAATGCTGAAACCTATTATCAGCAGGCGCTGACGATTGCTAAAGAGATTGGGAATCAGGCCAGTGAGGGGCGAATTCTCACTAACTTAGGCCAGCTTGAGCGTCAGGCGGGCCGCCCTGAAGCAGCCGCGCAGCGATACCAGGAAGCACTGAATGTGATGACAGCGCTGGGCGATCGCGCGAGTATTAGCAGTACCCTCAACAGCTTAGGCATCGTCTATGAAACGCTGGGCGAATACAATCAGGCCCTAGAGAGCTACGAACAAAGTCTTGCGATCGCTGAAGAGATCGGTGCCCGACAGCAGATTGCCAACAGTTGGGACGGGCTGGGCGGGCTGCACTACCGACAGTCCCGATATGGCAAAGCCCTCAGCGCCTACGAGACGGCCTTAGCTATCCACCAAGCGATTGGGAACCAGCGGGGAATGGCTGCTACCCTGACCAATTTGGGTGGCACCTACGCCAACCTCGGACGTAATGAAACTGCCCTCGACTACTTTGAGCAGGCCTTCCAGCTCACGGAGGACCCGAGTATTCGAGCGGGCATTTTAGCCGCGCAAGGCGGCGTTTATAGTCAATTAGGCAGATTGCCGGAAGCGGTGAGGGTCACTCAGCAAGGACTGGATCTGGCGGTAGCGGCCAAAGATATTCCTCAACAAAATTATCTACTCAATCAGCTTGGGGGGATTTATGGCCAGCAGGGACAGATAGAGGATGCGATCGCGGCTTATCAACGGGCCATCGCAGTCTCTGAAGAGAGAAACGATATTGCGGCTATGGCGCGATCGCTCAATAGCTGGGGCAGTTTGATTGTTAACTTTGCCACCGCAGATAGTATAGCTCAGGCTCAGCCGCTCTTTCAATCGGCGCTGACGACGTTTGGGCAGTTGGGCGATCGCACGGGAGAAAGCATCGTCCTCAGCAACCTTGGCAAAATCTACGAAGCCGATGGTCAAGCGGCCCTGGCTATTTTGTTTTATAAGCAGGCTGTAAACCAGCATGAGGCGATTCGGGGGGACTTGCGATCGCTGCCCAATGACTTGCAACAGTCTTACCTTGACAGCATTACGCCCACCTATCGCCAACTGTCCGACTTGCTGCTGCAACAAGATCGCGTATTAGAAGCTCAGCGAGTGATTGACCTGCTGAAGGTGCAGGAAGTGGATGACTATGTGCAGGGGGTGCGCGGCAATGAGAATACGCAAGCGGGGGTTGATGTGCTGCCTTCGGAAGAACAGATATGGGATGCGTATACCGAATTGAGTGAAGGGGCGATTAAAATAGCGCAAGGTCTCGCCGACCTGCGTCAGCTACAGCGGCCTCTCACCCCAGCAGAAGTTCAACAAAAAGCCGAACTCGACCGGCAGCAAAGACAGGTTGTCCGCGAGTTTAACGAGTTTAGCCGCCGCGCCGACATCATTGGCTATACCGAAACTCTCAGCCGCACTGCCCGAGCCCAAAGCCTCAGCATCTCTAGCCTGCAAGACCTCTCTCAAAATCTTCAAGATATTGAACAACCCACTGTTCTCATTTACCCGCTGATTTTAGAAGACCGCCTGGAACTCATCCTGGTCGCCCCCGGCGTTCCGCCCATTCACAAAACCGTAAATGTAGATCGCATCACCCTCAACAAAACCATTCAAGCCTTTCGCAGCGCCCTTACTAGCCCAGCCAGCGATCCTTTGCCTGCCGCTCAACAGCTTTACGACTGGCTCATTCGCCCTTTAGAACCCCAGCTCGCTCAGGCCCATGCCAAGGCCCTGCTCTATGCGCCGGATGGCCCCCTGCGCTACGTCCCGCTCGCCGCCCTGCACGATGGCAACGCTTGGCTAATAGAACGGTTTAGTATTAACAACATTACGGCTGCTTCGCTAGACGATCTCACTCGCCGACCTTTGAGCGATCGCCGTATTTTAGCGGGCGCATTTTCTGATGCGGGCACTCGCTATGAGGTGTCTAGCGGGGAACGAACTCTCAGCTTTAGCGGCCTGCCTTACGCAGGGGCAGAAGTCGAAGCTATCCAAGTTCTTCAGCCCGACAGCACTGCCTACTTTAACCCCGACTTTAGTAAAGACCACATTCTGCCTAATTTGGACGACTACCCGATTGTTCATTTGGCGACTCACGCAGCCTTTCTGCCGGGTAGCCCGCTCGATTCTTTTGTGCTGCTAGGCGATGGCGAAACGATTACCTTGCAGGAGGTGCAAGATGAGTGGTTTTTTAGCAATTTGGATTTGATAGTGTTGAGTGCTTGCCAGACTGGGTTGAGCAGCTTGGGTGAAAGTGGCGAAGAGATTTTGGGGTTTGGCTACTTGATGCAAAATGCGGGTGTGAATGCGGCAGTAGCGTCGCTATGGACGGTGGACGATGGCGGCACGCAAGCCCTGATGACGGCTTTTTATACGGGGCTGTTGGCGGATGGTATGAGCAAAGCCGAGGCGCTGCGGCAGGCTCAGCTCACCTTGATCGGTGCAGAGGCAGGCGCACTCACGTCATCTCGCGGCGGGCTGGCTCTAGTCGCGCAAGGGAACGAAAGTGAGGCTCAAACTTGGAATCGGCTCAGCCATCCTTACTACTGGTCACCCTTTATTTTGATCGGGAATGGGTTGTGAGGCTGGGTGGCAAAGTGCTGATCATCGGCGGGGTACCTGCGGGGGTAATAGCTACTGCTGTAAGGCGACGGTGATAGTGATGAGAGGGGGGTTGTGCTGAGCCAGCGCTATGGAGGCTTCCAATAGTTTTCTGTTTTAACCGATATTCTTTGAAATAGGATGATATAAGAGGTTGCGTAAAAAGTATTCCAAAGTGTCGAAGCATACTGCACTGATCCCCCTAGCCCCCTTGGGAAAGGGGGATTCGAGTCCGGCTTCCCCCTTTTTTAAGGGGGATTGAGGGGGATCCAGCATGTCTGATACAACGTCAGACCTTTTTATAAAGCCCCAAAGACGTGTTGATCGACGAGCTGAAAGTTGTGATTTTGAGATAGCGTCAATGGCATCAGGATTGTCTTGGGTGAGAGTGGTTCCGTTAGTTGCGCTGCTGTGGGGATTGCCTGCGGAAGTGCGAGCGGAACTGTTTGGGCAAACGTTTGTCGAGGGGAAAGGTGAGCGGTTGAAAACGGTGCAACCTCAGCCGCTGTCGAGGCCGATGCAATTGCCTTTAGTGAAGCAAGCAGGCACGGTTAAGCAAAATGATGCGACGCAGGATGTTTTGCTCGAGGTAGAAGGTGCGCTGGCAGAGGGAGATGCGCAGCTTGATAATGGGAGCCTGTACGATGTTCATTTTTTTGAGGGGCAGGCGGGGCAGATTGTTCGTATCACGTTGGTTAGCGACGAGTTTAATACGTTTTTACTATTAAAAGATGCCGCTGGTGAAGAGCTGACGCGCAATGACGATGGTAGGGAGGGTTCTAACGCTGAGATTGTGTTTCGGCTACCGGCTGCGGGACAGTATCAAATATTTGCGATTGCCTATAACGAGAGTGTTAAGGGGGCTTACCAATTAACGATTGCCACTTCTGACGAGGATGCATTGTACCGAGCAGAGCTGAAGGCTGAAGCGGATCGCTTGCTTCAGCAGGGGATTTATTCCTTTAGAGTTAGTCAATATCGGGCGGCTCTGGAATCATGGCAGTTATCGTTGGAAATGTATCTTGAGCTAGGTGATCGTCACGGCGAAGCAAACTCACTAGGTAACTTGGGCGTTGCCTATCAGAGTTTAGGAGAGTATCAGCGTGCGATTGACTTCCAGCAGCAGTCTTTAGAAATTAAACAAGAAATCGGTGATCACCAAGGTGAAGTAAATTCATTAGGCAACTTAGGTATTGCCTACCACAGTCTAGGGGAGTATCGGCG
>JBBSNR010000085.1:0-9592 GCA_038260635.1 Phormidesmidales cyanobacterium | reverse complement strand
CCCCTTGCCAAAGAAGTGACTGCTGAGACGGTCGCCACCGTTAGAGAAAAGAGCAAGCAAGCCGCTGATACTGTCAACCAGACCTGGCAGCAGGAAGATGACAGCAAAGATAGTACCGAGCGGCTGATTCGCTTTATCCGCACCCTTGGCCAGTCGGCAGGCCAAACAGCAAGAGTGAAGCTGTTTCCTCAGCTCAAGGTGCAGGCTATCAAGCTAGATGACGTGCTAACAAATCGCTACGGTAGCCGCTATGCCACCTTTAAGGGCCGCTTTTCTGGAATTCGCGGCTGGTACACTGCGACCGAACCGACCACACCTGAAACCGCCGCAGACGCGCACGCCGCCATTGTCGTAGACAGCGAAATTGTCAGCTAGGCGCTGCCAGACTTGTCAATACCTAAACCAAAGACTCGTGGAGAATATCTCTGCGAGTCTTTTTTTGCTTAAGCTAGCGCTTTGTGCAGACGACTATTTCTGGCCAAACTGCTGCTTGGCCTGCTGATAGACGGTTTCTGTAATTTCAGATAGCCCTTTTTCGCGGGCAAACCTCTCTATCTTTTTGCGGGCCGCCGGTCTGACAAAAAACGGAATTTCTTTGAGCATGGCTTCCGCCTCTGCTGTCCAACGGACTGAATCTGCCATGGCGATCGCTCCTTTACCTGCTAAACCTGCCTATAGGCTGACACATTCCACTAACATAAGGTAGCGAGCGATGCCATTGACTGAAGATGCGATCGCTAGTGACAATAGGCAGATATTCTTCAAGGACATTCTTCAAGGACAGCTATGGCCAGCATTCAGCCGACAAAAGTACCCAATATGGAGCGGCCCAAAAAAGGATTTAACCAGTATGCCGAGCGGCTCAACGGCAGAGCGGCGATGGTCGGAATCGCCGCTCTGATTGCGATTGAGCTGCTGACGGGTAAAGGATTGCTGACCTGGTTAGGGCTTGCTTAAGCCTATCTGTAGGCTGTTACTGGCAGCGGGTGGTGATGGTGCGATCGCTTTCTGTCCGTCGCTTGGAGAGTAAAGCGCCCCCTAACATCAGCAGCCCTGCTACTGCGGCTGGCTCTGGCACCTCGACTGGCGTCTCAGAAGGTGGCCCAAAGGGCATCTCAGGGAGCGTCTCGGGCGGCATTTCAGGCGGTATGGCGGGCGGCATCACGGGTGGCTGTCCAGACACATGCTCGGGTGAAGCTAGCTTAATTTGCGCATAGAGCGTGCTGCTGATGGTTCTATCTTCAGGCACTTCAAAGATGCGAGAAAAGGTAGCTCCCCCGTCTGGGCTGAAGCCGAGTAGCGCTAGGCTGTAGAGCTTTTGGTCAAACTTGAAAGTCTGAGCCTGAGGATTGTCAGACACCAGCAGATTATCAGCGCTACCGCCCGGGTTAGTGTTGGGTGTAAGGTCAAAGCCAAAAGTATATTTAAACGTTCGCTGCGCCTGAGCAGACTCTGCCAGGCTGAGCTGAATACTCAAGGGTACGCTGCTCACATGGGTGCCGGTGAAAGTCTGCCCGTTAAGATAGGTGAGGTTGCCAACGGCAAAAGCCTGCTCGGGTACAGCTGCAAAAGAGTTGCTCCAAAACGTCAGCATATTTGGCATAGAGCCGCTGCCGGGTCTACCTAAGACAAAGGTTTCGCTCTGAGGGTTGGGCTTCTCTGTGCTGAAAGTCGCCTCAGGATCTACGGACTGATCAACCAGGGGCGACTCGAATGTGCCACTGCTGTCGCCCAGGAAAAGGGTGGCTGCCCAAACGTGCGAACTCTGAAATAAAACTAGCGAAATAGCGGCAAATGTAGAGGATGCAAGGTGTAGAGGATGAAGCATGTCTGATGGTTTGGCATGGGGCAATATATCAAGAAAAATTGATGCACCTGAATCCACAACTTAGCCACCGCGCTCGGCTTCAGCCTACGGTCAACGCAGAGATTGTTGAGTTCTTTATTAGAGTTTGAAGGAGGTATTCTTCTGGGAAAAGAGGCGCGTAAAGATAAATAGGGGAGAGAGATTCAAAGTTAGCGCTCGACGCTATCTCTTAACTGGAACGGGCTCTTAACTTGAATGGGCACTTCTCAGGCAACTGATACAGTCAACAGCCAAATCCCCTCAGCATCCCCAAGTTTTGAATGAAGTTATAGTGAACATGCAGATTCAGTCCATGAGCAGATGTTCATCGGAAATTTATGCTAGATGTCCGGCTGCGGCCAGCACTGAGGAAGCGTAGGGCGGCTGGCAATTGCTTGAAGCGGGGATACAGATATGGGAGCTGTTTTAAGTTCTGTCTATAGCCCTGGTCATTTAGCCCACTACATCAATTGCCGCTAAACCCGTTTTGTACTGCATTCGTACGATGGCTATATTTGTCAGCCTGTTCCTAATTTAAAGATAAAAAGGGTGCAAATGGTTATCCATCCGCACCCTTTAGCCGAAGCATTCAGTTGTTTTATCTATTGGCTCGCTATCGTCCCAAATTCACTTAAATTAGAGTCAATAGCGATCTCGACCTAGCAGACTGACCTCTTATTGGTTGTCTGTTTCGGAGAACTCAGCGTCGATGACGTCGTCTTCGCCACTAGAGGCGGTGCTATCAGCAGCGTCACCTGTCGCAGTGGGGTCAGCGGCGGCATCAGGCGCAGCTTCACTACCTTGCTGGTAGAGGTTGCTGCTGAGGGTGTAGAGCGCTTGCTGCAAGTCAGTCATGGTGGACTTGATTTTGTCGAAGTCTTCAGCGGCGATCGCCTCCTTCAGCTCCTTCACCTGCGCAGTGATTTTCTCTTTGTCCTCAGCAGGTACCTTGTCGCCTAGCTCTTCTACCTGCTTTTCAGCCTGGTAGGCCAGCGAGTCAGCCTGGTTTTTGGTATCAATCCGCTCACGGCGCTCTTTGTCGGTGTCGGCATTACTCTCAGCGTCGCGCACCATCTGATCTACTTCATTGTCGGAGAGCGTAGACGCACCGGTGATGCTGATCGACTGCTCTTTGCCCGATCCTTTGTCCTTAGCAGTGACATTCAAGATGCCGTTAGCGTCAATATCGAAAATCACTTCGATTTGAGGGACGCCGCGCTGAGCTGGGGGAATACCGTCTAGCCGGAAAATGCCCAAGTCTTTATTGTCGCTGGCCATTTCCCGCTCACCCTGGAGCACATGGATTTCCACATTGGTCTGCCCATCGACAGCGGTCGAGAAGACCTCTGACTTTTTAGTAGGAATGGTGGTGTTGCGAGTAATCAGCTTAGTCATGACGCCGCCCAAGGTCTCGACACCCAACGATAGCGGGGTCACATCTAGGAGCAGAATGTCTTTGACTTCGCCTGCAAGCACGCCGCCTTGAATGGCGGCACCAATGGCAACCACTTCATCGGGGTTCACCGTTTGGTTGGGCTCTTTGTCCAAAATTCGCTGAACCAGGCTTTGGACTGCCGGAATGCGGGTAGAGCCACCCACCAACACGACTTCGTCAATGTCGGATTTGCTGAGCTTGGCGTCTTTAAGCGCATTCTGTACCGGCACGCCGCAGCGGTCGATCAGATCAGAGCACAGCTCCTCAAATTTAGCGCGGGTCAAAGTGGACTCTAAGTGCTTAGGCCCGTCCTGAGTCGCGGTGATGAACGGCAGGTTGACTTCTGCCTGACTGACGCTAGAGAGTTCGATTTTGGCTTTTTCAGCGGCTTCGGTTAAGCGCTGAAGGGCCTGCTTGTCTTTACGCAGGTCGATGCCTTCTTTTTTGGCAAAGTCTTCGGCGAGGTAGTCAACCAGCTTTTTGTCAAAGTCGTCACCGCCTAAGTGCGTGTCGCCTGAAGTGGAAAGCACTTCAAACACACCGTCGCCGACTTCTAAGATAGAAACGTCGAAAGTACCGCCGCCTAAGTCAAAGACGAGGATGGTTTCATTGCTCTTTTTATCTAGACCGTAGGCCAGGGCAGCGGCGGTGGGCTCGTTGATAATTCGCAGCACTTCTACGCCTGCGACTTTACCGGCGTCTTTGGTGGCCTGACGCTGGGAGTCGTTGAAGTAGGCGGGGACTGTGATGACAGCCTGCGTGACCTTTTCACCGAGGTACTTGCTGGCGTCGTCTACGAGCTTGCGCAGCACCTGTGATGAAATTTCTTCGGGGGCGTACTGCTTCCCATCAGACGTTTCAATTTTGACATTGCCGCCAACGTTGGCAATTTTGTAAGGCACTTCGCTGGCTTCGTTGTTGACTTCGTCATACCGACGGCCAATAAAGCGCTTGACTGAATACAGCGTATTCTCGGGGTTCATCACCGCTTGACGCTTGGCGATTTGACCGACGAGGCGATCGCCATTTTTGGCATAGGCCACGACTGAAGGCGTTGTGCGAAAACCTTCGGCGTTCGCAATCACAGAGGGCTTACCCCCTTCCATCACAGCGACGACCGAGTTGGTGGTCCCCAAGTCAATTCCGACTACTTTTCCCATATCTTGCTCCGACTGAATAACTTAACGATAATTTGTTCGTAAGGGTTATTCATATAGTGCTCAATAGGAGGCGGTTTGCTGAAGGGGGGGTTACCGAACCCAAGGCTTCGGCTACGCTCAGCCCTCAGCGGGCATTGACCGTGGCTTGCGGCTGCTCAAAGCAAAAGCCGTCGAATACATTGCATCGAAAAATAAGGGATGAGCTTGCTTGAGAAACCCTATGGCCCCCTATTCTTAAAAGGGAATCAGGAGGTTGAGATTGTGAAGAGACGAGCTAGCGCAGTAAAATGAAAGGATAATCGCCTTGTAACCAAGAGATGAGCAGGGAATGGCTTATGATTTACGACGTTATTCTCAGCAAAAGGGACGATAAGTACATTGCCCGTGCTAAACAATGGCCTGAAATCACAGCGGTTGACAATAGCCGTGACGCTGCGATTGATCAGCTCAAATCCAGGCTTCTAGACTATCTAACTGGTGAGGTTGAAATGGTTCAAATCGAAATTCCAATCTCAACAAAAACTGGAAATCACTGGCTCGATAAGTTTGGTTGGTTTAAGGACGACTCGACTTTTGATGACTTACAAGCTGAGATCGCGACCTATCGGCAGGAAATAGAGCAGGAGACGGAGTACCTTGCAAATTGAGATCGCGTCCTGAATGACTTTATACATTTTGGACAGCGATCATCTGAGCCTCTATCAACGCGGTCACGAACCGCTTGGTCAGCAATTGCTCGCAATTTCGCCCAACCAGATCGTCATCACCGTGATTAGCGTTGAGGAGTTGATTCGAGGGCGTTTGTCACAAATTCGGAAAGCAGCTAGCTCTCCAGAACGAGTTCGCGCTTATTACTGGTTCACAAGAACGCTCGAATTTTTGCGTGATTTTACGGTGCTAGGCTACGATGCTCAAGCGGAAACCCACTATCAGACCTTGCTCGCCCAAAAAATTCGGATTGGTACGCAAGATTTAAAGATTGCAGCGATCGCCCTAAGCCAAGGCGCAACCTTAATCACCCGTAATCGGCAAGACTTCGAGCGCATCACAAGCTTAAATCTTGAGGACTGGTCATGATTTGCATAGGAGGTCACTTTCAGCTTCATCATCTGTGAACGCAATAAGCTGCTTTCTTCCAACGAGGAAGAAAGCTATTCTCCAGCATGGATTGCCGATGAAGGGATGGTAGATGTCTTTTGTGCAGACTGTCCGCCTCAAGCTCAAGACATCATAAAATCTCATCATCGTCCCGAACCAGTTCCACCGTTCGCAACCTCTGTTACCCTAACTGTAAAGCAGCTATGGCACTGTACCCCGCTATTACATCGAGACGCTCAATGACCACACTATCAGTCATCAACTGCAAAATTTGATGCTTAGCCGAGTCCAGGTTGCGCAGCGCTTTCAATTGCCCTTATCACACAGCCCTTTTTTCTCAATGCCCGAGCGCTTAGTTGCCTGCTTAATGAAGATATAGTTTATTCGCAAATGAGTTTAGGAAAGTAATATGGTCGCCTCAACTGGATTACCCCCCATTTTTGCTGAAGCTCCGACTGCGTTGGTTCCTTCTCAAACAATCGCCACGTTTCCTGTCAATACGTTTTTAGAAAGCGTTGCCGTGAGGGATGATAACATCCTGTTTATTACAAATCACTATGATGGCAGTATTTGGCAAATCGGCCCAGATGAGCAGCCCGTGCTACATGCAAAAATCGAGGGGAAAGCGACAGGATTGGCTTTCTTGCCAGACGGTAGGCTTTTGCTAAGCGCCTGGAATGAACAGAATGTGGCGACTGTATTCACGCTCTCGCCAGCGGGAGAAGCGCTCGCTTTAATATCGCTACCTGATGCTGTTTTTCTCAATGGTATGATGGTTTTAGACAGCGATCGCGTTTTAGTTGCAGATTCCTATCGGGGAGCCATCTGGCAGCTCAACATCTCTGAGCGATCAGCGGATATCTGGCTCGAACATCCGCTTCTAACCCGTAGCTCTGCTGACAGCGTGTTTCCTGCTGTCAACGGGCTGAAGATTTTTGCCAGGACGCTGTATGCTTCCAACACAGAGAAAATGCAGCTAATCAAAATTCCTATTTCAGACGAGGGGCAACCTGGAGATCCTGAGGTTTTTATCGCGCCCATTAACCTGGATGACTTTGCCTTCGACCAGCAGGGCAACCTCTATGGCACCACTCACATTTACAACAGTGTGGTAAAAATTACGCCTGCTGGGGCTGTGACTATTATTGCTGAGGCAGCAGCAGGCGTGACGGGCAGCACCGCGCTTGCCTTTGGGAGAAAGGAAAGCGATCGCACAGCCCTATACGTAACCACCAATGGCGGTATGTCGCTCCCACCCGACGCTGGCATAGAACCCGCGAAAGTCGTGCGTCTGGAAGTTAGCATTCCGGGCTTGCCACTCAAGGGATAGTACTGAAATGAACAGATTGCCCTCCGCCCATCAGCCTGACAATCCTCCGGTCACCGTCGATATTCTACAGCGGGTGAAACCGGGCTGTGAGAATGCTTTTGAAGCTGTGCTCTCAGATCTAATTGCCGCTGCGGGTACTTTTGAAGGCCATCTGGGTGTCAATGTGTTTCGCTCAGGCGGCGACTCCAATGACGAATATCGAATTGTGTTCAAATTTGCCAGCCTCGGCCATCTCAAACAGTGGGAGACTTCGGCCATTCGACAGCAATTGCTGAGACAGGCTAATCGATTAACTATCGACCAGGGAAAAACTTCAATCCTCACTGGCCTAGAAACTTGGTTTACCCTACCGACTCAATCCAGATTGTCTCCTCCGGCTCGGCATAAAATGGTCGTTATTTCGGGTGCTGCTATTTTCATCCTGCTCAACTTGGCAAATGTTTTATTGGTGCCTTTGCTCGCTTTCTTACCTGCTCTACTACGAACGTTTGTCGTTGTTCTGTTAATAGTCGTGCTGATGACATATCTTGTCATGCCGCGACTCACCAAGCTGTTTGCAGATTGGCTCTATCCAAAAGCAAAGCGGTAAGAGACTATATGAGTGGGCCAACGGTAGGAACAACGACATTTTGAAGCCGAACCGCTTGTGATATCGCCAGCATTGAGGAAACAGATAAATCGTTTATTAGCTGCATAGCGAGGTCATTCTTCTCAGCCATTTGTTCTCAGGAAAAACTGGCGACGATTTGCTGATCTAAGGAAAAATCGATCTCTGCTTTGTCTTTGCCGTTGGCAAGATAGTCGTTTTCGTATGAGTCTTCTAAGCCTTCGATGAGATCAAATTTTGGTTGCCAGCTCAGCTCAGCTTTGGCTTTAGTGATGTCGGTGAAGAAATGCTGCACGCGCATGGGGAAGGCTTTGCGTTTGCCGAAGTCGAACTGGGCAGGGTCGTAGTGGACGATTTTGATGGCGTTGGGGTCTTTGCCGGTGGCTTGAGCGCAGGCTTTGGTAAGGCCGTCGAAGGTGACGGCTTTGTCTCCAGAGATATTGTAGATCTGGCCGATGGCCTGGTCGTTACCGAGGACGGCAACCATTGCAGCGGCTAAGTCCTGACAGTGACCAAGCTGGGTGAGGGCCATACCATTGCCGGGAATCGGGATGGGCCGATCGCGCACAATGCGGTCAAAGAACCACTCCTCCAGCGGATTGTAGTTCTGCGGGCCATAGATGTAGACGGGGCGAATAGCGGTGAAAGGGACGCCTTGCGCTTTGAGATAGTCTTCGGTATGGAATTTGCCTTTGTGACGGCTGTTAGGATCGACCGGGTCGCCTTCTTTGTGTGGCATCTGGTCGCTTTTGGCGTAGACGCCGGCAGAGCTGACGTAGATGAAGTGCTGGAGCTTGCCTTTGAACAGGTCTACTAAGGGCTGGGTATGGGCGAGTTCGCGACCGTTGTTGTCAAAGATGGCGTCGAAGGACCGCTCAGATAGGGCAGATTTGAGGGCTTCGGGGTTGGTGCGATCGCACACCACAGTCTCCAAACCCTCCACCGGTGCCGGATGGTTGCCCCGATTCAGCAAGACCACCTCATGCCCCTGGCTGACTAACTGCTGGGTGAGATACACCCCCACAAACCGCGTACCGCCAATGACTAATATCTTCATACCCGTTCGCCCAAAATCTGCGCTGAGTATTTAGTTTATCGGGTTATCTAACCTGCCCGAATGATGGCGGTAGGGATAACCTTATGTACTTGCCTTTTTATTAAGTAAACGCTCATAAGAACCAGCATTTTGTCAACCCTATAATTTTAATTTATGTAAACCATAGCCAAGAGCAATCGCTCATAAAACCTGTAACATATGCATATGAAAAGCCAAAAAAAGTATGTCAATTTGTGTCGCACAAGGGTTCTAGCCCTGCGAACGTCGGGGTTTTCTGGTAAAACTTTATATGTATTTGCAAATCTAGTTGTAATTGTCAGTAACAGTGCCTTTACCGCAATTCAATAGTTTTGTAAACATTTTTCTCGCTTCAGAAATAATTTGATTTACAAAGCTTTAGACAAGCTACTCAGGAGTTCACCGTATGTTCACTCAAGTTCGACCCACCGTCAGACACGTCGTCCCCGAGGAGTTGGGCGATCGCCATCTGATTAAAGTGGTTTACGTCGTACTAGAGCCTCAATATCAAAGCTCTCTATCGGCTGCTGTGCGCTCGATCAATCAAAATAACCCCCAGATCGCCATAGAAATCAGCGGTTACCTGATTGAAGAGCTGCGCAGCCAGGAAAATTACGAAGACTTCAAGCGCGATATGGCTGAAGCCAATATCTTCATCGGCTCGCTGATTTTTGTCGAAGATCTGGCAGAAAAGGTGGAAGCGGCTGTGAAGCCGCAGCGCGATCGCCTCGATGCGGCAGTCGTCTTTCCCTCCATGCCTCAGGTGATGCGCCTGAACAAGCTGGGCAGCTTTAACATGGCTCAGCTCGGCCAGTCTAAGAGCGTGATCGGCGAATTTATGAAAAAGCGCCGCCAAAAGCAGGGCAGCGGCTTTGAAGATGCCATGCTGAAGCTGCTGCGGACGCTGCCTAAGGTGCTGAAGTATCTGCCGGTAGAAAAGGCCCAGGATGCCCGCAACTTTATGCTGAGCTTTCAGTATTGGCTAGGTGGATCAGCCGAGAACCTGGAAAACTTCTTGCTGATGTTGAGCGATCGCTACGT
>JBBSNR010000084.1:0-9737 GCA_038260635.1 Phormidesmidales cyanobacterium | reverse complement strand
CTCCGCTTCTAAAATGCGATACTCCTGTCGCAATACCTGAATCTCACTTTCGGAAACGGCGAGCTGCTCTCGAATCGCCCAAATCTGGTTTTGCACATCGTCGCGCTCCTGACAGGTGCGATCGCGCAGAGTCTGCCAGGTTTTGCCCTTGAGCGGCTGTTCACACAGCGGGCAGCAAGACTCGTCCGGGTCGGTCAGCCGCTTCAGGGTTTGCTCAAACCCGGCCAGAGCCACTTCATGATTGCGCTGATTGGCCTGCAACTGCGCCATAAAGCTGCGCCGCTCTATTCCTTTTAGCCGCAGCGCTTCCTGATAGTCACGGCGCTGTTCTAAATAGGCAATCCGGTGAGAAACTTCGACAGCAGCCTGCCTCAGCTGAGGCGATTGGCTTTGCTGGGTAGCCATTTGATTTTGGCGATCGCCCAGCTCTTCTAAGCGCGTCACTAGCCGGGTGTGGGCCTGTTCTATCTGTCGCTCTATCTGGCGCAGACGCTTTTGCAGAGGGGCACTTTGAGCTTCCTGTTTATCCAGCTGACGCAGTGCTTTTTGGGCGGTATGCAGCTGTTCTACTCGGCGAGAAATTTCTTCTTTTTTACTCAGTGTTTGTCGAATCTCTGCTTCTTGCTGCTGTAGATTATCTAGCTGAGCCTGATACTGGGCCATCTGGCTTTGCTGCTGACTAGACTGCTGGGCCACCTGCTGCTGAAGCTGTAGGCGCTGGGTCTGAGCCTGCTGATACACATGAAAGCGAGCGGCCTGGTCTGCTTCGGCCTGCTGAAGCGTCTCTAACTGGCTGTATTGCTGCTGAATATTGTCAGCTTCAGCGAGCAGCGCTTCAATCTCACCTAGACGCTGCTGGGTCTCAGCCAAAGCCGTTTGGCTAGTCGTCAGCGCAGTCTGCTGGTGCTGGTGCTGCTGCTGCATAAGCGCTAACTGCTGTTGCCAATCACCCCGCTGCTGCTGCTGTTGATTAAGGCTGTCAAGCGCCTGCTGCCGCTGCTGATAGACAACTTGCTGCGCCTCTACCTCAGCCTGCAAGTGCTGATAGTCTTGTCGTGTCGCTGCCTGTGCCTCGACCTGAGCTGACAGCCGAGCGAGTAAAGATTCTAAGGGCTGTAGCTGGGCTTTGTACTCGCGGGCCTGGTCTTTGGCTTGCTCGGCGAGATGGTCGTAGCGATTTAAGTCGAGCAGATCGGCTAGTACCTGCTTGCGATCGCCCGGTCGCTTCAGCATGAATTCATCGGCTCTGCCCTGACGCAAATAAGCCGAATTTACAAAAGTCTCGTAGTCAATTTTGACCTGTCTGAGAATGTATTGCTGGGTGGCGCGCACGCCTTTTTGAGTAATGCTTTTGAAGCCTGACTCGGTTTGAATTTGAAACTCCAGAGCGCTGGTCTGGCGGCGGCGACGGGTGCGGATAATCCGATAGGTTTGGCCGCTGTGGGCAAAGCAAAAGCTGACCTGTGCTTCTAACGCTCCCTGGCGAATAATGTCGTCTTCTGCGCTAACGCGGCTCTGGCCCCACACGCACCAGGCTATGGCTTCTAGCAAAGAAGACTTACCCGCCCCATTCGGCCCGCACACGCAAGCCACATGAAGCCCATCAAAATCCAGCGTCACCTCCCGGTAACTCAAGAAATTTTGAAGCTTTAGCTGCTTTGGAATCATCCGCTAACTGCTCACCACAGCCAGCTATTCAAGGTTGGGCGGGCACTATGGCAAGGTTTCAATCATAGCAATACAAACGATCTTGAGTACAGATGATCTGGTTCGATCCGGTTTTTAAATAGGTGCGATCGCCATCGATCCGGCTAGCTTATCAGGCATGAAAATGACGGTAGCTCTACTGCTGCATAGGCGCTGCCGCACGGGCGCTGCTGCATGGGGAGATCTACCGCCAGAAAAGGCGGATGAATAATATCAGTGCTATTGATGCGCACCCCAAGAGATCCAGTGGAGCGAGCCCGATGAAACCTCACAGTTAGTAATCGTCACCAGGTCGTCAAGCCCGGCCCCTTCGTAGTCGGTGTTTTCTAGCTCACGAGCGTCTATGCAAGCGCCTGTCAGCTTCACTGCGCAGAAGTTAGCACCGCTCAGCAGGGCATCGGTCAGGTCAGCGCCACTCAGATCGGCACTCTCTAGATTGGCGGCCCTGAGATCTGCGCCAGTGAGGTTGGCCCCTACCAGGCTCGCGTTTCGCAGCTCAGCGCCGATGAAGTTTGTGCCCCGCAAATTGGCCCCGCTGAGGTTGGCCCCGCTGAGGTCTGCATCGGTCAAATTGGCCTCAGTCAGATTGGCCCGGCTGAGGTCTGTACAGCTGAGATCTGCGCCGCTGAGATCGCACCGGCTGAAGTTGGCTCCGGTTAGCGAGGTTTTGGGTAGCGATCCGCTTCGAAATGAGGTCTCAGAAAAGTCGCGATCGCCCCGATTATATTCGTGGAGTAGCTGTTGTAAGTTCATGAGAGTACGCTTCCTGCGGCCAGAAGTGTTCACTCATGGTCGCATAGATGTATTTCCCTCTACGGTAAGAAAGGAATGTGAGGAACTTATGAAGAAAGACCGTAGAAGCGCGTTGCTCAAGGAACAATCTGGCAGGTACTTTGACCGTGAATGCTCACTGCAAAAGGCACCAAATAGGTTAACACCGCTGAAATCCAGCGATCGCCACTCATCTCATGGTTTAGCAAAGCGCCCCCGTGATTGATGATCAGCAGCAGCGTGCCGACCACAAGCGCCACCCGAATGGCAGTACTGCGACACTCTTGCCGGGTCAGGGCCATCTGAATTTGCTGGAGCTGGCGCATGGGCTTTCAAACTTCTCTCTGGCTATCTCTATGGAAACAAACCAAACAATTTCATCGCCTAATAATAGATCAGGTTTATTTGAGCAGTTGTATTGCGGCCCAACACAAAGACGGCGGCTTCACGAAAGGTGGGGGCGCTAGTTCGAATAGTCGGATTACGCGAAAAGCCAAAGCCTTCTTCCGGAACGCCAAAAGTCCCGAGATTGATCTGATTGTCCTCATTTTCGTCATGTATCACAGAGACGGCATAAGTCCCTGAGGCCAACCCTTCAAAAACAACCGAGAGGCTGCCAGCTGGACTGCCGGCTGGCGCTGTGCTATCGGCTGCGCTGCTAGCAGTTGTCTCTGGGGCAGCTGTCTCTGGAGAGAATGCCGTGGCTGTAGGCACACACTGCCGAGATAAAATAGCCTCCTCATCCCTCGGGAAGCCTTCGCTACCTCCATATAGGCTAAAACAAACCTGACCCGCCGAGTTTTTCAAGCCAGTCACCTCAACTGTCAGGTTGCCAGGCGGGAGCTGAGCATGGGCCGGGCGAGCAGAAGGCACGGCAGCAAGTAGGGCCAACCAGCAGATATTTCTAACGGCACGCCGATGCAAAGATAGGTGCATTTCTTAAGTGTTTATTTTAGTGTTTGAGAGTGACTGTTTGACGCTGATGAGGGTCAGTGAGAAAGCTTCGCAGCGGCCAATAAAAAAGCAGAGCATGAGGCCCCGCTTTTTTATTGGTTCTATCAGTATCGTCTTAGCCTTTACGACCCGCGATTACTCATCGTCGTCTTCGTCATCGTCATTAGACGGATATTCGAAGCTGTTGGATTGATTGGTCAGTACAGATTTACCGAGGGAAAGCGCCCGCTGAGCTTGGATAGCGGCTTTGCGATTCCAGGTAGCTCTGCGACTGTCTCGCTTGGATTTTGAGGTTTTCTTCTTAGGAACCGCCATGAGCGTATACGTCTGTGAGATTGCAATAACTTAGACAGTGTAGTGCATTTTTGAGGGGAGGGGAAGGGGGGAAAAGGGAAATAGGAAAGGGGCCTAGCTGGGGAATCAAAAGTGACGGAAGCTCTGGTGGGTCAGCGGAATGCTCGGGTGGCCTGCTAGTAAAACGGTATCGGTATCGGTGACGGTGCCGATCGCTGTAGCACCGCCAGTTTGCGTGAATTTGTCGGCCAAGTCCGGGGGCAGGCAGAGGACAAGTTCAAAGTCTTCACCGCCGTAGAGCGCCCAGTCTATGGCAGTTTCGGAGCCAACGGTGTCGCTGAGGCCAAGGGGCAGCGGCAGGCGCGATCGCTCAATGACCATGCCTACCCGGCTGCTGTGGCTAATCTGCAAAAGGGCGTTGGCCAGGCCGTCGCTGCTGTCCATGCCAGCGATAGGTGGGAAATTGTCAGCGGGTGGGATCAGCTGATGGAGACGGGCGATCGCATCAAATCGGGGCACCGGCTGCTGATGCGCTTTGATCCAGGCTGACCTCAGCGCGGGTGGGACTTCAGCGGTTAGCTCTCCTAGCAGCAGCGCTAGCCCGGCCCGTGAAGCGCCGTGTGGCCCGGTGACCACTATGCTCATTCCCGGCACTGCCGTATTGCGGCGAATAGCCTGTTCGGGCCGCACCTGACCGAGCGCCGTAATGGAGACTGTCCGCTGCGCGGCCCGACACAGGTCACCGCCAATAATGGCTCCGCCGTGGGCTTGCAGGCAAGCAGCCATGCCCTGATAGAGCGCTTCTACCCAGGGCCAGGGCGTCTTGCCAGGCAGACCCAAGCCGACGGTAATGCCCGAGGGCGTAGCGCCCATTGCCGCCAAATCTGAGAGGTTCGCTGCCGCTGACCGCCAGCCCACCGCAAAAGGGGGCGTGGTGCGATCGCTAAAATGCACCGTCTCAACCAGCACATCTGTCGTCACCACCAGCTGACACCCTGGCTCAAAGCTGATCAGCGCTGCATCGTCGCCAATCATGCCCTCAGCGCAAAAAGGCTTAATGCGCTCGATTAGCGCCAATTCACCAATTTCTGCAACAGTCGGCATCTCCAACTACGCTTGGCCCGGCTCCAGATTGTCTAGCCCGTCGATGACTTTAGCTGAAATCACTTCGTCGCCTTCACCGAGCGATCGCAGCACATCTTTCCCTTCTATCGTGTAGCCAAACACCGCATAGCGGCCGTCTAGCAGGTTGCGCCCTGCCGGTGTCAGCCCCGCCTCAAACAAAAAGAAGAAAAACTGAGAAGATCCGCCGTTATTGTCATTGCCAGGACGGGCCAGAGCCAGACTACCAACGGCATTAAATGGCAAAACTGGGCTGTCCATATAGCGGCCAATTTCTTCTAAGGTCACCCCGTAGGTCGGTGCGTCGTCACCGTCAACCAAAATCTCTAGCGGAATCGCCCGGTACTCGCCCGTATCAGGATCGATATAACCGGCATCTTCACCGGCTGGGTCACCGGTTTGCAGCACGTAAAAGTCTTCAGCCCGAATAAAAGGCAGTCCGTCGTAAAACTTTTTATTCACCAGGTCAACGAAATTGCCAGCGGTAACTGGGGCGCTGTAGCCATCGGCCACTACAGTGACATTGCCCTGAGTCGTGACAAATTCGACCGTAGCGCGGCCCTTCAGCTGAGGCAAACTGTCGTACTCGGCAGGCACTTCAAAGGGGTAGCCATTGACCATCAGCTCTTCTAGCTCGCCGACCTGGTCTAGCATGATCTTGCGCTGAGTCCACACGCCTTCTTTATCTTTAGCTTCGGCGGCGGCGCGGGCGGGTTCTACTTCAGCGGCGATGCTGTTTAGTAGAGCGATCGCCTGGTCCTGGTGGTCAGCGGGCACCGCCGCCAAAATCGCATCGCGCTGACGATCTAGCTGCCGCTCTACGCGAGAGAGATCCTTTTTAATCGGCCCCCAGCGCTTGCTGCGCAGCCACTCCGAGAGCCCTTCAAGTTCGCCCTGCACATTGCGAATCTCTTTATTGTCAATCGGTAGAGAGTAGCGCAGCAGGGCCGCCCCGTCAGTCACCGCGTTGCCTGGCGGCAGCCCGGCTTGAGCTGAGCCAACCGGTCCGAACCAGCAGACTGCCGACAAAATCAAACTAAAACAGAGTGTTTTAATAAAACTTTGAGTCAGGCTCAGCAGGTTGATAAAAAGAGGCTTGCGCAAGTTCATGGAAAAATTAAGAAGCGTTCACACCCGATCTTGCCACAGTCTGGCACTCTGTAGCGTTGGCCACATTACTTTAAGATAGAAACCCGGTCTCAGAAACCTGCGCCATCTTCATCCAAACGCGGCCCAGGATGTGGCCCAAAATGCAGCCAAAATGAGACCTTATCCAGCAGGCAGCTCGCCCTGATACAATCAGTCAGGTCTGATGTCTCCGCGACTAGAATCTATGGCCGATTGCATTAGCACACTCTAGCTACCACCATGATTTCAAGCAATGATTTTCGCACCGGCACCAGCATTGAGCTAGATGGATCGGTGTGGCGCGTCGTTGAGTTTTTGCACGTCAAACCGGGTAAGGGCTCCGCTTTCGTGCGCACCAAGCTAAAAAACGTGCAGACCGGCAGCACGGTAGACCGCACTTTTCGGGCCGGAGAGACCATGGCTCAGGCCGTGCTTGAGAAAAAAACGATGCAGCATACCTATAGAGAAGCCGATCAGTACGTCTTTATGGATATGGAAACCTACGAAGAAAGTCGGCTGAGCGAAGCGCAAATTGGTCCTGGGGTGAAGTACATCAAAGAGGAGATGGAAGTCACCGTACTGATGTGGAATGACCGGGTCTTAGAGGTGGAGCTGCCCAACTCAGTGACGCTAGAAATCACTCAAACCGACCCTGGTGTAAAGGGCGATACCGCTACAGGCGGCACTAAGCCTGCCATCGTCGAAACCGGCGCTCAGGTGATGGTACCGCTGTTTATCTCCGAGGGCGAAAAAATCAAAATTGACACGCGCACTGACAGCTACCTGGGCCGTGAAAACTAATGGTCTCAGTAGCTCTCTACCTGGGGCTCTCTACCTGAGGCTCTCGATCTGACTGGTTTGGCGTGTAGTAGGACATGGAGTTTTTAATCAGTGAATCTTAGTTTCAACGAACTCCGCGAGTTGGTGGCTGCCCTCAACCAGACTGACATCGCCGAATTAAAACTAACCAGTTCCGAATTTGAGCTGACCTTGCGGAAGTCTGCCGCGCTCAGCGCTGAGGCGATTAGCCCCCATGCACCAGCGCCTCTCCCCTCAGCGCCAGTCGCTCAGGCAGAACCCGCCGCGCCAGCGTCACCCCCAGCCGCGCCAATGCCGACAGTCGATCCGGCCCTGGTAGAGATTACATCGCCGATGGTAGGGACGTTTTACCGATCGCCTACACCGGATGAGGCCTCTTTTGTGGAAGTGGGCGATCGCATCCAAACCGGCCAAACCGTCTGCATCATCGAGGCTATGAAGCTAATGAACGAGCTAGAAGCCGAAGTCTCCGGTGAAGTCGTAGAAATTCTGGTAGAAAATGCCGAACCGATAGAGTTTGGCCAGCCCCTGATGCGAATCCGCTCACTCAAATAAGCCTGCTTCTCTGCAAGTGCTGTTTTATACCGCTACTGAATACCGCAGCCACAATGGGTTTCATTGCTATGCCTTTAAAGCATTTTCCTAGAGACTAATTAGCAAGGTTTGCTATTGTATAAAAACACCGGGGCCAGGCAACAAGGTGCTCAACTGTCAGTAGGCAGGCTGTGAATGTACGGTTTTACGAGTTGAGCTATCCGCTTTTAATGGCAATATGTTTGGCAAAAGCGGACATCGTACAGTACTGGGCAACTCGCTACTGAGCGACAGGCGCTAACTGTAATACTCAAAAATCAGGCTTAGCAGCCTCAGCCCAATCGAGTTAGGCTCAAAAAGTCAGGCCCAGGCCAAAGGCGACAGACAAAAGGCGACGGACTTTTGCCTGCGAGCACAGCAGATTGTACTCAGGAGGAAAATTATGACAGAAGGCATGATGAAGAACAGCACCCGTCAAGAGCACACTCCCACCGCTCGGTCTGCCACCTACGCTGCTTCAACTCCGAGCCGACTGTATCACCGATTAGAAGAGGCCCTTCACTGCGGCAGCGAAGTCTGGTTTAGGATGCCAGGCACCCGGCTAGTAGGCATTCCCATCTTTTTAGACACTGACTATGTAGAAGTAGTAGATGTCGATGTCGCCGAAGGCTTTGAAGATGACGACTTACCAGATGAACCCTACCAGCGCACGGTTTGGCTGATCCGCCTGGAAGAAATCAGCGCCATATCCTACGCCACCGACCGCTGGAGCAAAGAACGCTTCGAGCGCCTGCTAGAGGAGTCTCAAAAGGACGAAGGGCCTGCCGACAAGCCCCGCTAAAGTCGAGACCCTAGACTAAAACCGTAGACGCTATAGCCCCACCGCTTCAACGAGGTGGGGTTACTTTATGGAAAGCGTTAAACCGATGTATCCATCATTTGTAAACCGTCAACGGATAGCTAATGACCCACGACTAAGCCACAGTCTTAGTCGTGGCCGACGGGTTGCCCTTCTGAGAAATTATATTGAGACTGCGGAAGTATCGCCCACCGACACCCATTAAGAAAGCAAGGTAGGCAATTAGCTGCAATAGATAAATGTGATCGCGGTAGCCAAGCAGCGTTTTGAATAAAATGCCGGGAAATTGTTTGTCAGGCAGAACGGCGCTGGTATCCCACAGCAGCGGGCCTAAAATGCACGATTGGGCGCTGATGCACAAGTCAATATTGGGCTGGTTGAGTGTGCTGATGGCAGCTAAAGCGGCATCTAAGTTTTTAAAGACGGATACCACTAGCCCAGCGACGATTAGCAGCAAGAAGACGCCCATCGTTTGAAAGAACAGCTTGAGATTGATTTTCACGCCAAATTTGAATAGGGCAACGCCGATGGCAAAAGCGCATAGTAGGCCAGCGATCGCTCCCCCTATCCCCGCCGCACTCTGCTGCACATTACTGAAGAGAAACAGCACCGTCTCAAACCCTTCGCGCAGCACCGCAATGCACACCAGACTGAAAATGCTGATGCTAGCCCCCTCCGAATCGGCCAGCGCATCTTGCAGCGAACCCTCTACGTTGCTCTTCATACTGCGAGCCTGCTGAGTCATCCAGATCAGCATCCAGCTGAGCATGACAATCGCTACGCTGCCAAACGTCACGCCCAGAAACGGTTTAACGACAGACTTTAAAGCGGGCGCAGCGTACTGCACCTGATTCAAGGTAAGCCCCAAGAAAAGACCGATCAGCACGCTGCCCGCAATCCCTGCGGCTACCCCCCCGTAAACCCAGCGATTGAGTTCGCTGCGGTTGGCTTTACTCAGGCAGGCCAGCACAATGCCTACCACTAGAGCAGCCTCTACCCCTTCGCGGAGGGTAATCACAAAAGTTGGAATCGCTTGGGAAAAATCCATAGGCCCGGCGCATTGGTAAGTGCGTAGCTATAGCTCAATTATCGCTCTCAGAGCACCCATCAGGCCAACCCAATTTCTTTGAGCCGCCGATTGAGAGAATCAGCAGCAGTCTCCTCAGGAAACAGTTGATTGCCGCCCGTTTGCTCAACGCAGTTAGGCAGCGGGGCAAGGTCGAAGTCGGGGCGAGGATGGACGAAAAAAGGCATCGAAAAGCGTCTCTCGCGGCTGCTAGTCGGGTTAACCACGCGGTGAGTTGTGCTTTTTAGCAGGCCATTGCTCAGTGCCTGAAGCATGTCGCCGGTATCGACAATTATCTGCCCTGGAATGGGCTGTACAGGGAGCCATTTCCCATTGAGCTGAAGCAGCTCTAGTCCGGGCGTAGTGGCTTCACACAGCAGCGTAATCAAGTTGATGTCTTCGTGGGGGGCGGCCCGCTGACTGGCAGGAATAGCGTCAGCCGGAACGGGCGGATAGTGAATTACCCGGAGAATGGTATTGCCT